>CALQZZ010000008.1 GCA_943350065.1 Candidatus Nomurabacteria bacterium | reverse complement strand
CTTCCTTAGTTGTTCTCATTGGCGTCTTGCTTTTGATTATTATAATTAGATATTTCGTCAAAAAAAGAAATAAACTAAAAATATTTTCTTTAAAAGAAAAAACAATAGAACAACAAAAAAATGCTCCCATAAGAGTAAAACATACGACTCATGACCCTTACTTTAGTCAAAAAGGTAAAAAACAAAGAGTTCGTATAAGAGTAGTAACAAAATAAAAAAGCCCGACAATATGTCGGGCTTTTGATTTGACAAAATAATAAAAAAATATAGTATTCTACTTAGAATAAATAGTACTAAAAAATTTAAAATTATGAACAAAACAGTTAGTGCCTTTAATCTTGATGCGATACTTCAAGAAGGTTTAAAAAAAGACAAACATGTAGTACTTCCATTGAATTTGGACTATAAAGAGATTCCTGAAGGCATTCGTACTTGGAACCTTGGTGATGAAAAAAGGCTATTTGCTTTGAATAAAAGCATCATTACTAAAACAAAAGATTTGGTATTGGCTTACCGGATGAACTTAGCTCTTTATTTAGAGCATGGTGATGATGGGATTAATGTATATGAAAAAACAATTGATTACATAAAAGAAATGGCTCCGAATGTTCCAGTCTTGTCAGTTATGGATTTGGTTGGGAGTGATATAAAAGAAGATAATTCAATTCAGCAAATTATTAAAGATGATTTAAAGAACGAATGTAAAACTTTTGTAATTAATGCTCCGAATGAGATGGTTTTTATTCAAAAAGCAGAAGGTTTTGCTTTTGAAATCAGAAAAAAATTGGAAAAACTAAATGAAAATATTCTGAAAACTAAAAAGCAGGTGCTTGCTTCGCATATTTCATAAATTATGGAATAGAAATAAAAAAAACGGACAATGTCCGTTTTTTATTTTTATTTATGGTTGTGGTAAAAATCATCTACTCCAAATAGTTCCCAGGCTCTTCTTCGAATAGAACCTATTTCAAATGGTTTTAATATTATACTAGTATCAAGAGATATGCTGTTTGCTCCGGCCGTATACATTTCAAATACATCTTTTCCTGACATAATTCCTCCTCTACCATTTATGTGTTTTGTAAAACCAGCCCCCCGTATATCCCTTATTTGTTTTAATACTAAGGGTAAGATTGGTGTACCAGAAATTTTACCCAATATTGGATTATCTAATTTCAATAGAGCAGAATTTTTTTTAAACAACTTACTCCAATCAATTTTTTCAGGCATACTTCCGTAATGTATTTCGTCACTTGTTACAATTGCGTGGGTGTTTTTATGTTCACCAATTTTTATAACATCTTGTAATGACATTTCTATAGAAATTCTTGGAATAATTGCAACTCCAATAGAGACTAGAGGTTTACACATATCTAGCATTTCCATAGTTTCTAAAATATCAGGAATACCTGTTTCTGATTCTAGGTAGTTTGTATTAATTTGTAAGCCTATTTTAGCTTTGAAATTTTTATCAGTACTTAAAAGTAAGGTAATAAATTGATCTAATTCATTTAATCTTTCTTTTTTGGTTTTTGCGACAGGTATAAAAGAAATTTGAAAAGGATCAGTTTCTTCATTTGACTCATAAGATGAGATAATATTTATTACTCCCAGGTTATTAAAACCGTTTGTAGTTAGTGTACACATATTTTTTCTGTCTACATAAATATTTTTAGGTATTAATAAATTATTATCATCATTCTCTTTTAAAAAATTTGTGTTTGAAACGGGAGTCATGCCTTCAAGGTTTATAAAAATTTTTTCTAAAAATTTATGATATAGCCAGCTTTGACTGTTAAAATCCGAAATATTCGATTCACCCCAAATTACTTCAAAGCATACACCGTTAAAAGGTTCTGTTTTTCTGTGAAAATCATTTATTCTTTTTTGCATATTTTTTTTACAATTTACAATTTATATTTTTTTCTACCCGTACCTTAACACATTTAGGTAGATTTGACAAATGCACCACTTCGCAACCTTCCTCTTGGCTAAAAGGAAGGGGTAATACAGATTTTTGACAAAGAGGTCTTTAATCTATAGACTAAAGAAAATTGAAAATTAATATTTAAATATATATAGTATGGTAATTGAAGTAATTGAAGTCCACAAATGTGGTGGTAAATCTGTTAAAGATTCGGAAGCCATGATGAATATGGCTAATATTTTTAAAAAACAAATTCATCGACCTGCAATAATAGTAGTCTCAGCTATGGCTGAGATGACAAATCTATTAGAAAAGATGCACTATGAAATAGTCTCTGGTAGAGAAGCAGAAGCAATAATTTTAAGAAAAGAATTTATTGATCATCATAATAATGTTGTAAATGAGCTTTTTCCTAAAAAAAATAACAGAATTTATACCTCTAAACTCCCTAAATTAGAGAATGAGTTTTATCAAACATTCGAAAAATATCAATATTTGAAAGAAGCTCTAGTCAGAGACGAGCTTGTGTCTTTTGGCGAAAGGTTTTGCTCACTTATTTTTGGTCAGTATTTGAAAACACAAGATGTACAAAATAGGTTAGTCCCCGCAATTGAATTCATGATTACTGACAAAAATTTTGGGGAAGCTAATGTGGATGAAAAAAATATTCAACATTACATTAATCGTAGGGTTAAAAGCCTTACATCAAAAGGACATTTGGTTTTAACCGAAGGTTTTATAGGGTCAACCACTATTGGTAAAAATACATATCCTACAACTTTTCCTCGTGAAGGCTCTGATATTTCTACAAAAATTGTTGCTGATGGATTAGATGCAAAAAAGATTATCTTTTGGAAAGATACTTGGCTAATGGATAAAAACCCCAGCGACCCTTCCGCAAAGAAGATTTGTTTTATTAAATATGACGATTACATCTCAAATCTTTCAAAAAATGGTATTCTGCACGAGAAAGCTTTGAATGGAAAAAAAATTCCAATTGAAATTAAAAATTTTAATTTCCCCTTCGAAGAAGGGAGTATGATAATACCATAGATTTATGGTGCCCCGCTTTGCATAGCAAAGCGGGGCTTTTTATTGTCCACTTGCATTTATTTTTTATTCTGTTAGTATAGGAACATAACTGCACTTTTGGCAGTTTTTGTTTGCAATTTTTATAAAATTTATTAGTTTAATTAAAGTTAGTGGTCTAAATTTAGCAACTTCTCGTATGTTAAGTTTTAACTAGTAACTAAAAATAAGTATATGGCAACAGAAGAATTTAAAAGAGACAAGCCACACGTAAACGTTGGTACAATCGGTCACGTTGACCACGGAAAGACTACTTTAACAGCAGCTATCTTGAACGTTCTTAATTTGAACGGTAAAACTGTTAAAATGAAGGGTGTTGGAGATATCGACAATGCTCCTGAAGAAAAAGCTCGTGGAATCACCATTAACATTTCTCACAATGAGTACTCTACAGATGCTCGTCACTATGCCCACATTGATGCCCCAGGACACGCCGACTACATCAAAAACATGATCACAGGTGCTGCTCAAATGGACGGTGCTATCCTCGTCGTAGCTGCTACTGATGGTGCTATGCCACAAACACGTGAACACGTTCTTCTTGCAAAACAAGTTGGTGTTCCAAAGATTATCGTTTTCTTAAACAAATGTGACATGGTTGATGACAAAGACATGATTGACATGGTTGAAGAAGAAATCCGTGAATTGCTTACAAAACAAGGTTTTGACGGTGCAAACGCTCCTGTCATCCGTGGATCAGCTCTAAAAGGACTTGAAGCTACAGATGCTACAGACCCTTGGGCAATGAAGATCATGGATCTTGCAAACGCTCTTGATACATATATCCCAGTTCCAGAACGAGATACAGCAAAACCTTTCCTAATGGCTATTGAAGACATCTTCTCTATCGAAGGACGTGGAACAGTTGTAACTGGAAAAATCGAAAGAGGAATAGTAAAAGTAGGTGAAGACGTTGAAATTGTTGGTATTAAAGCTACACAAAAATCAACAGTCACTGGTATTGAAATGTTCAACAAGAACCTTCAAGAAGGTATGGCTGGAGACAACGCTGGTATCTTGCTCCGTGGATTAAAGAAAGATGATATTACTCGTGGACAAGTTCTTGCAAAACCAGGAACAGTGACTCCTCATGATAACTTTACTTGTGAAGTTTACATCTTGAAAAAAGAAGAAGGTGGACGTCATACTCCATTCTTCAAAGGTTACAAGCCACAATTCTACATCCGTACTACAGACGTTACAGGAGAAGTTGAATTAGCAGAAGGAGTAGAAATGGTTATGCCTGGAGATACAGCAAAATTCACAGTGAAATTGGTTTCACCAGTCGCACTTGAAGATCAACAAAGATTTGCTATCCGTGAAGGAGGCAAGACCGTCGGTGCCGGAGTCGTTACAAAAATTATTGCTTAACCTTTAAATTTATGGCTGAAGAAGAAACAACAACTAAAAAAGTAAAAAAAGTTACCACACCAAAAGTGAGTAAAGCTTCTTCTAAAGTTAAAGAAGAAGGAAAAGAAGTAGTATTACGTATCCGAGTTCGTGCTTACGAAAGTAAGATTCTTGATACTTCTGTAAAACAAATTATTGATACAGCTATGCGTTATGATGCAAAGATAGTCGGTCCTGTGCCACTACCTACTGAAATCAAAAAATATACAGTCAACCGTGCCTCTTTCGTTTACAAAAACACACGAGAACAATTCGAAATGAGAGTACACAAGAGAGTGATTGATATTTTAAACCCAAATGCAAAGACCATCGAAGCTTTGACAAACCTTTCACTTCCATCCGGAGTTGAAATAGATGTAAAAATGATTTAGCCCTAAAATTTTATGAAATTTATACTTGGAACAAAAGTTAATATGACTGAATACTTCTCCGAAAACGGAGTGGTAATTCCAGTAACAATAATCTCAGCTGGACCTGTAAAAGTGGTAACCATCAAAGATAAGACTAAAGATGGCTACAATGCTGTACAAGTCGGTTTTGGAGAACAAAAAGAAAGTCGTGTTAATAAAGCTCAAAAAGGACAAATGAAAGGGGACTTTTTCAAAGTTATGAAAGAGTTTCGCTTGAAAAATGATGACAAATTTGAAGGAAATGTAGGAGACATGCTAGATGTATCTAGTTTTGAAATTGGGGATATGCTCCAAGTCTCAGGAACTTCAAAAGGTAAAGGTTTCCAAGGTGTTGTAAAACGCCATGGCTTCAAAGGAGGTCCAAGATCTCACGGTCAGAAACACTCTGAACGTGAACCAGGATCTATCGGAGGAGGTCTACGAACACACGTGCCAAAAGGAATGAGAATGGCCGGCCGTATGGGATCTGACAGAATAACTTACAAAAATTTGAAAGTTGTTTTCGTTGATAAAGAAAACAATGTAATGCTTATCAAAGGAGCAATCCCAGGAAAGCGTGGAAGTTTAGTAGAAATTACAGCTCGATAATAATAAATTTATGTTAAAAGCAACAATATACAATCAAAAAGGAGCCGAAGCTGGAAGTATCGAACTACCAGAGAAAGTTTTTGGTATGAAATGGAAGACAGACTTGGTTCACCAAGTAGTCGAAAGTATTCGTGGCAACAAACGTGCTGGTACTGCTGATACAAAAGGCCGTGGAGAAGTTCGTGGAGGAGGAAAGAAACCTTGGAAACAAAAAGGTACTGGTCAAGCTCGTCACGGTTCTACACGTAGTCCTATTTGGGTTGGTGGAGGTGTGACTCATGGTCCTCTTGCTGAAAAGAATTACAAGAAAAAAATCAACAAGAAAATGAGAGTAGGGGCATTGTATGCTGTTCTTTCAAAGAAATTAAAAGATGGAGAAATAATCTTTGTCGATTCATTGGTAATGAAAGACATCAAGACAAAGTCTGCTGTAGATGTAATGGCAAATCTTGCTAAAGCTACAGGATTTAAAATGATTGCTTCTTCAAAGAAACCAAAAGTATTAGTCGCTATTGCTGCTAAAGATGAAAAGATACAAAAGAGTTTCAGAAATATTCCTTCTCTTGAATTAGCAATGATAAACAATATCAATCCAATGCAAGTGCTTAATTATAAATATCTTTTGATTGAAAACCCAGAATCTGCAGTGAAGTTTTTATTAACTCGCTCAGGAAAATAATTTTATGGCAGACATTAAAACAATTAAAAAACCTAGAATCACAGAAAAAGTAGCCCTTCTCGCCGAGAAGAATATTTATACTTTCGAAGTTTCAGCAAATGCTACAAAGAATGAAATAAGAAAGGATATCGAAGCTATTTATAAAATCAAACCAGTCAAAGTAAATATCGTTCACATTCCAAAAAAGACAGTGATAATCCGTGGAAAGAAAGGTGTTAAAAATGGTGGTAAGAAAGCAATGGTATATTTAAAAAAAGGTGATAAGATCGATTTTGCATAGTATAAAAGTTCACTACAAGTAATAAAAATATTATGAAGACATATAAACCAACAAGTAAATCAAGAAGACAAATGACAAACATTGACTACCGCAATGTTTTGACTAAAACTACACCTGAGAAATCTTTGACTCACGGCTTCAAAAGAGCTGTAGGAAGAAATAATCTCGGACGTATTACTACTCGTCATAAAGGAGCAGGTCATAAGAGACTTTTCCGTGATGTCGATTTCTTATATAACAAAAAAGATATTCCTGCAAAAATCACAAGTATCGAATATGATCCAAACCGTTCTTCATTTATCGGTCTTGCAGTTTACAAAGATGGAGAAAAGAGATATGTCATATTACCTCAATCAGTAAAGCCAGGAGATATGTTTGTCGTGTCTGAAAAAGCTGAATTAAAACCAGGAAACAGACTCATGTTGAAAAACATTCCAGTCGGAACATTCGTTTACAATGTGGAAATGAAATCAGGGTCTGGAGCCAAGATTGCTCGTTCTGCCGGAATTTTCGCACAAGTTGTAGCTAATGCTGACGGATACACAAATGTCAAAATGCCATCATCTGAAGTTCGTAAAGTTTCAGAACTCGCTTGGGCTTGTGTCGGTTCTGTCTCAAATGAAGAACACCACCTTGAGAACTATGGTAAGGCTGGACGTTCACGATGGAAGGGTATTAGACCAACTGTCCGCGGTACTGCCATGAACGCTGTAGACCACCCATACGGAGGTGGAGAAGGCCGACAAGGACGTGGAACAAAGAGACCTAAAACATTGTGGGGTAAGGTTACAGGAGGACGCAAGACAAGAACTCCAAAGAAATACTCAAATGTCTTCATCGTAAGTCGTAGAAAAACAGGTAAAAATAAGTAATTTTGTAAAGTCCTAGAAAGACTGCCTGCCCGCCATCGCTACGCTCAGGCGTTAGCGGGCGGGGAAAGAACAAATAATTTTAAAGCAAAAAATCCCCATTATGGGGATTTTTTGCTTTTTGATCCTTATTTTATAAGCTTTTTAAGCTTGACTTTTTAAACTATATATGCTATACTTTATATAGTTTAAGGTTCGTTTAAAAAAGTTTTGATTGGTGACCAGAAGTCCTTTTAGGGGTTTGTGGTCACCAATAAAAACAATAGATATGACAAATTCAGCAGTTACAACAGTAGTTTCGTTTAATTTTTTTGATTTTTTAAAATCAATTTCTAGATGGTATAAAAACCGTATAGGTAATAAAAAAGGTTTTGGTTGTTGCCCTAATTGTGGTGATAGCTGGAATTGGAAAAGTAGTGTCGGTGTTGAGTATGAAAAACATTATTTTTTCCCTGGTTGTTTTATTTCACCATCAGTATCGTATGCCGTAAGTATTTGCAGTGAATGTTCAGCTTCCGGTAAGTTTGATTACCAAAGAATTGAAAAACATTTGGAATCAGGTACTTGGGAAAAAGAAAGCATTGCAAAAGCAATAACCGCCTTAAAAGAATTTGAAAAAAATAAAAAATTAACTAAAAACTAAACAGAAATGAAAAAAAATTTAATTCGTATTTCAAAAATGTTTGCTGGACTTGCTACTGGATGGATTATATCATCAACAGTTTTAGGTGTTATACACTATAATGCCGAAGTCTCCTTAAAAGAAAAAACAGATTCCTTAAATTATTCTGAAATAATTACTTTGAGTAGTTTTTCAAAAATTATGGAAAATCTTGATCTGTCAGATAAAATCGAGGATTCTTTGGGTCTTTTAAATTTAAGCCCTAAGGCACTTAAAGTTGAAGAAAAAAGAGACAAAAGTCGTGACGGTATTCTTTTGAATAAACATAAGACCTGCATGGACACTTGTGATTTTTATAAAAAATTACTTGAGAAGCAGATACCTAGAACTGAATTTTTAAAAACAGAGTATCAGGCTAAATTAAAAAGTGCTGATTGGAAATTCGCGGCAGTATCTCACTATTCTTTGTGGCTTTATGATAAAGTTGCAAAACTTTGGCTGCCTGAAAGAGTAAAAGTTCTAACTCCAATTGAGATAATGTCAGACAATAGTGTAAAAACCACTAAAGTTTAGTATTATTCTTGTTTAGTTATATACCCCGTTCGTTGATTCGAATGGGGTATTTTATTTATATATAGTTATCTATTTACCCAATCGCCCTAATATCTATTACTTTTAACTCGAGAGCGACGTGGTTGACTTTTATATATTGATATGCTATACTAAATCTAGAAAAATTTGTCATAATAAATAAACTTAAATTCAAAAAGAAATGAAAAAATCAGTTATTATTACCTTATCAATTATGGTTGGCGCTAT
This sequence comes from Candidatus Nomurabacteria bacterium, assembly GCA_943350065.1. Lineage (GTDB taxonomy): Bacteria > Patescibacteriota > Minisyncoccia > Phycocordibacterales > UBA9973 > UBA9973. Next base: position 4,312 of record CALQZZ010000008.1, on the reverse strand, counting down.
AATTATTTTTTACTTTAGTTGCATTAACCATGTATCACTGAACGAAGTTGGAATTGAATACAACGGAATGTCAGGAGTAGTTACTTACCAAAAGCATCCAGGAATTTACCTTACATCACCTGTCACCCTTGTTGCTTATTTGAGTACTTTGCCTGAGAGAGTGACCATTGTTTCTGATGCCCGGATTATTAACTCAAAAATTGTTAAGTTAAACCCGGAGCATATTGCCGAATTTTTAAAAGACCAAGGATTTTCTTGGGGACTATCTACTAAGCAAGAGAACATTTTTCTTGGGTATGCATATTCCGGCAAAAGTTATCCTTGGTTGGAATTTGTTCAGGAGGGAGGTGCTTACAATGATTCAATTCAGGTAAAAAAATAAAGATAAGATGAATAAAAAACACTTTTTTATATTGTCAGTGGTAATTCCATTGCTTTGTCTTATTTGTATTGCGAATAGTAAATCGATGATGTTCATTTTACGAACAACTTCTATTGCAATTCAGCAAAAATTTTCCATAAACGACTTTGTTGTCCTTATTGGAGAGTTTCTTTTTATCGGATTTATCATGTTTCTCTTTCTAAGAAAAATTTTTTCATTCTTGGAAAAATAGAATTTAGCATTAATTTGTTTAAAACCCACTCGGAAATTTCGAGTGGGTTTTTTATTTGCATATAAAATTTTGATTTAGTACTATTAATAGTAATGGTAAATCAAACATTAGTTGATTATATAAAGTCCGTCAAAGCCCAAGGTTTCAATGACACAGCTGTCGTCGAAGCGCTCCGCAAAAATGGCTGGAAGGATACAGATATTCAGGAAGCATACGCTTCATTTTCTTTATCTTCTCAAACCCCGATGGCTCCCTCAGCACCTACTCCTTCTGCTTTACCTTCATACAAAGTAGAACCAAAGACTATATCAACAGAGCAACCAATAAAAAAAGTAATAGTAGAAGAAGAATACAATTCTCCATTCAGTGTCGGGCTCGCTGTCGTCTTATTTATCTCTCTTTTTGTTTTAGTAAATAAGATTATTCACGATATTGGTCTAAATGCTACGAGTGAAAATAGTACTCTTATTTTTGATGCGATTATTACTATACCATTCCTTTTTGCTTCATTTATGCTATATGGAATAGCGAGTCAAAACAAAAAACGTTTTATTATTATCTGCCAGCCATATTTTATAGTCAGCGCATTTTTATTTTTACGATTACTTTGGAATGTCAGTAAATATATTTTGAATACCAATGCGACGTATGGAGTCTATATTGTGCTCGTTATGGCAATACTCGTATTGACTGGTTTCGTCATCTTTTTACAAAAGTTTTTAAAATCTTAAATATATGGCTTTAATTATTAAATCAGAACAAAATATTTTTAAAACACAATTTTCTACACTTGGTGGATTTATTGTTTTTCTCCTTGGTATGTCTATTTTGGCATTGGCAGAAAGAATAATGTACGACTTGTCACGATTTTTAGCTACACCACCATTAGATTATTTTGATAACCTTTCAGTCATTATGTTGCAAGCTGGGTTTGTAATATTGTTTTTAATTATTGCCCTGATGGTAAACCTCGCTGTCAGTGGTAAAAAAGAAAAATATGCGATCGCCCTAGTGCCATATTTCGTCGTCAGTATTATTTTGACAATACAATTAGCCTTGCAAATCTCTGTCTACTTTTACAATCATCATACGACTTTTGAATTTTATGTAGTGATGATATTACTCGTCATAGCTTCGACTTATGGTATTTACAATATCCAGAGCAAATATAACGTAGATAAATAAATCTATGAATACTCAAAATACAATACCAGAGGCTCCATCTCCTTTAAATTCACCTAAATCGGGAAGTGCTATACCTAAGGCTCCATCTGCTCCTGGAATTCAAAAATCAAAATCTATTAAATTGCTCGCAGTCCTTGTCTTTATTTTTTCTATACCTAAAATCTTGATGCTGATTACAGATTTTCAATATATTATTCTTTCACCTTCTATTTTTAGTTTTACTCCCTTCATTTCAATTCTTGCTGCATATCTGGTCTTATTTTCGCAAAATGTAACTCTGTATAAAATATCTCGAATTATTATTCTTATTTGGGTTATTTCACCAATTTTTATGATTCTAGGTTTTTTCTTTGGTATGTCTACTGGGTTTAGATTTTTTTAATATCTTAAATACAACCCCTAAATCCCCTTATCAGGGGACTTTAAATGCTTGACTTTTGATTTCTGTTGTGCTATACTTGATACAGAAAAATTGACACAATAAATAAACCTTAAATCCCAAACAAATGAAAAAAATGTTTTCTATTACCGTTGCGATGTTATTCTTCGCTAGTTTATTCACCTTTACCTCTTGTGGTTCTATATCTGAAACTTCTCAAACGTATGAAGTGACTGTTGTTGCTAAAGATAACAGTATTCTTGCAAATGCTGTTACGACTCACCCGGTAGTTTTAGTTGTAACCGCAAGCGGGGACACAGTAAAATCTTCTATTACAGAAAACGTCTTGTTGAACAACAAAATGCCGTTTAAAGCTGAAATGTACAAAGCAAGAGGTGCGAGACTTGGAATTATTAGAAAGGTTCTACCTGTAGTAAAGGAGAATTAACAAAAATTACATAGTTTTTAAAACCAATCACCATTCTGAAATTCAGGATGGTGATTTTTTTATTAGGGCGGAGGCAACGCCTCCGTGTGGTTGACTTTTCAAATTATTCATGCTAATCTAATTACAGAAATGTAAATTATAAATTTTTTTAGACATGGCCTTTGGAAAAAAAGTAGTTTTTAAATTTGTAGATCCAGAAAAAATCTACAATTCAGTGGAAGAATTCAATAAAGAAAATGAAGGAAAGCAACCTGTTGCTATTTTAGTCTCAGGAGATTCTTATGCAGAAATAGTTGATCTGACTATGGCTGTAATAGAAGCTCATAGCCACAGAAGTATAGGAACAATAATAGTCGCTGGTGGATATGGTTCAGTCGGTCAAATGAGCGAAGTTCACAGCACTATTTCACTTGTCGATATATTGCAACCTTTTATTTTAAAATATCGAAAAGAGTTGCTCGCAGAAGCTTCTGCTTTTGCAGAAATTAAAGCTTGTTTCGAGGTTAAAAATAAATTCACTGAAAGTGAAAAGACTATTAAAAAGTTAACTAAAATCAGACCAAAGTTTAATTCTAACCTTCCAAAAAAATTCATCAAAAGGGGAGGAAAGGTAAATACAATATAAACGTTTAACCCTCAGCTATTTATACAGCTGAGGGTTTTTATTTTGCTTGACTTTTGTCTTTCATTGTGCTATACTTAGGATAGTTTAAGGTTCGTTGAAAAAAGTTTTGATTGGTGACAAGAAGTCCTTTTGGGATTTGCTGTCACCAATTAAAAATGAATAAATATGAAAAAAGTAGTTATGTTTGTGCTTTTGAGCACTATGAGTGTCGTTGGCTTTAGCCAAATTAAAGACATTAAAGTAAATGATCAAATTACCGTAGACCGTGTGTATGCAGGTGTCATGTCTGGAACTTATTTCAGTGTCGATAGTTTGAACGCTGTCAGCTTTGTGGACTTGCGTGTAGGAGCAATGGCGACTTACAAGCCAGCTAATAAATGGATATCGGTAAAAAGTTTTTGCGTGTACAACATGCAAACAAAGACCGAACCATTCGGTATTATCCATTTTTGGGTAAAACTAAATCCGACTGAAAAATTTAGTCTGGAAGCTGGAAATATGGCGACATTGCCGACAGAGCAAAGACCGCATCCTGTATCGGGAGACGGTCAATTTGAAACATTTTCAGAAGCTCAAATTGTCGGCATGGCGATGGGGGCAAAAATGAAGTACCAGTTCAACCCAGATTTTAAAATCGGTGCTGGTATCGCTGATCGTAATGGTAAGCCAGAATATTCTGGAGTATTCAATTACAAAAAAGTTACACTTTCTGGCTGGTATACCAACAAGACACAAAAAGCTGGATCAGCTTTGACGCTTGATTTTGAAAGAATTTATTCTGTTTTAGTTTGGCGACAAGACCAGACTATTTCAAATATTTTCTGTTTTAAAATACCAAAGCATGAAACTCTTAGCTTGTATGCTGACGATGGCTACAATTTGGTCACCGGTGATTTAGTTCGTGGGGAGTATGGAATCTTAAAAAATTTCAGCTCTACTCATTTCAGTGGACTGCTGGGTCTCGGTTATGTCACCGAGACGAGAAGTGTGGCAGGATATCTATTCCTGCATTTATAGACGTGAGCCTTAGGTTGTAATATACAACCTAAGGCTTTTTATTT
>CALQZZ010000007.1 GCA_943350065.1 Candidatus Nomurabacteria bacterium | reverse complement strand
GTGGTGCTCCTTGGGTTTGAATATTGGAGTAGAAATAGATGGAAAAAATGAAAATTTTGAAAGACCAGTTTTGGTTTTACGTGTTTATAATAAAGAAATGATAAAAATAGTTCCACTAACTACAAAAGAAAAAACGTCACCATTTTATTTTAAAATTAATGCAGAAAATATTTCTTCTTTTGCTGTATTGTCACAAATTAGAGTAATTAGCGCAAAGAGAATGATAAGAAAGATAAGTAATGTCAGCGTAGAAGAATTTAAAAAACTAAAGCTTGAGATTGAAAAGATTGGTTAAAACAATCGATGCCCGCCACTTACGTGGCGGGCATCTCGGAGTTCCGCAAAGGGAACCTAATACCTATATTATAGCAAATTCTTGTTTTGTGTCAAATAAAATACAAACCTAAATCCCCTTGTCAGGGGACTTTAAATACTGAGATTGGTTGTATTTTACCCTTATTTTACAAGGCTAAACATGCTTGACTTTTAATATTATATATGCTATACTTTATATAGTTAAGGTTGTTTGAAAAAAGTTTTGATTGATTGCCAGAGATCCTTTTAGGATTTGTGGAAATCAATTAAATCTAGATAATCATTGCAAACAAAAACAAAAACAAAAACACTCCTTGGAGTGATTTAACAGATGGTTTCAAAAATTATCTGATGGTTGATCATCCTGAATTATTACCGAAAGGTTTTCAGGGGATTCTTCCTAAGAATGAAATTCAATCTTTGTTCGAAGAAGAAGAAGTAAGCAGAACTGGAAGCCTTCCATTTGTTTGCCCTTCACTAGAGGTAACAGAAAGTAAATGTGATCATTTCGCAAACGGTCATCTACTGCCTGTTTATGCCCCCGGCAGAAACAAAGAAAAGAATTTCTTTTCAAAGAATATGAAAAAATAGTATTAACCCGGTAAAATTGTCCTATGAAAAAGCACAGGTGATGGGGCGCAATAGTGGTGACTAGCCCCGCAACAAATCTTCGAAACAGAGAAGTCACAAATCCCTCAGCAAAATAGCTGAGGGATTTTTATTTTATGTTATACTATTTAAATGACTTGGGCACTCAAAAGACAGATTATATACTTACTGATATTGATCGGGATTGTGATGTTTATCGGCTATTTATTTGCACGTCCGTATATCAATCAAGCTCCGACATGTTTTGATAATAAACAAAATGGTGTAGAGACGGGGATAGACTGTGGAGGAAGTTGCGCTAAGGCTTGTACTCTCGCAGTGAACCCGCTAAATGTAGTCTGGGCTCGCTCATTTCGCGTGGTACCCGGCAGATACAATGCTGTCGCCTATGTGCAAAATCAAAATAAAAATTCTGCAATTTATAAAATACATTATAAATTCCATTTTGCTGATAAAGATAATCTTTATATTGGTGCTCGTGAAGGGGATACTTTTGTCCCAGCCGGAGGGAATTTTGCTATCTTTGAACCAGCGATAGATGTAGGTAATTCTGTACCAGTTTTTACTACTTTTTCTTTTACTGAAGCTCCTGTCTGGTACCAAGTAGCTGATGCAAATATTACTGAATTACAATTGTCGTTTAGTAATATTGATTTATCAAATGAAGACACTAGTCCGATAATAGCTACGACCATTAAAAATAATTCTTTCTTTAAAATTCCAGGAGTAAAAATAGTAGCTATTGTTTATGATAAAAATCATAATGCGATCAATGCTAGTAGTACTTATTTAGATTTAATACCAGGTAAATCTGTCATTCCTATTTCTTTTACTTGGCCAGAAGCTTTTTCTGATAAAGTAGTAGCCAAAGAAATAATACCAATGTTTGATATTTTTTCTGTAAAGTTCAATTAGTATGTCAGACCATCCTTTTATTAAAAGAATAGATTGGCTCTTGGTAGCCTTTATCTTGCCGATAGTCACAGCAGGTCTTTTCACAATGAAGTCTTTTGTGCCATCCGAAAGTCAGGGAAATTTTTTTGGTAAACAGCTTATCTGGCTAGCCATCTCTCTGGTTATTTTTTTTGTTTTTTCTCATATTGATTTTAGATTTTTAAAACGAACAGATATCATTGTTTATTTATTTTTATTTTTTTTAAGTTTCCTTTTTATTTTATTTGTTCTAGGGCACGTGTCGCATGGAGCCAAGAGTTGGTTTTCACTTGGCGGTTTTTCTTTTCAACCATCGGATATGATGAAGCTAGTGGTCATTTTAATTTTAGCTAAATATTATTCTCGTCGCCACGTAGAAATAAAAAACCCTAAACATATATTTATTTCAGGTCTATATGCTTTGGTACCATTTCTTTTGGTTTTTTTACAGCCAGACTTTGGATCGGCTATTATTATCTTTTTTATTTGGTTTGGAATGACAATGGTCTCGGGAATTTCAAAAAAACATTTACTAGTTGTTTTCCTGGGTGGGGCCGTCGTATTAGGAATTCTTTGGCTCTTTGTCTTTGCACCATATCAAAAGGCTCGTATTGCAAACTTTATTAATCCAATGACGAATATTCATGGGTCTGGATATAATGCTTTGCAGTCGACGATTGCTGTCGGGTCTGGACAAGTGCTGGGTAAGGGTCTTGGCTTCGGGACACAATCTAGATTAAAATTTTTACCAGAGTTTCAAACAGATTTCGTTTTTGCTGCTTTTGCTGAAGAATGGGGTTTTATCGGTTCATTATTATTGATGCTACTTTTTGGTTTAGTGATCTGGAGAATTTTGCACAATGCATCACTCGGTGAATCAAATTTTGAAATGCTTTTTGGTATGGGGGTAGCTATTTATTTTATGAGTCATATACTGATAAATGTCGGAATGAATATGGGTATTATGCCAGTGACAGGAATCACTTTACCATTTATGAGCTATGGTGGTTCACATCTTTTGACAGAGTTTGCAGCACTAGGAATATTGATGGGTATGAGAGGATATTCTAGGCCGGCTCATCGGGATGATATGAAGAATGAATTTTTAGGGCTATAAATTATGGAAATTATAAATGGTCGTACAATTCGAGATAAAATTTTAACTAACATAAAAAAAGAAGTTAGTCTTTTAGATTTTACTCCAGTTTTTTGTGATGTCTTGGTAGGAGAAGATCCTGTCTCAATGCAGTATGTCCGAATGAAAAACAAAACAGCTGAGTCTGTCGGTATTAAATTTCATAATGCTATTTTTCCAGAAAATATTTCGACAGAAGATTTGATACAAGAAATAGAAAAATTAAATCATTTAGAAAATATTTGTGGAATTATTGTTCAGTTGCCATTACCAAAACATCTTGATGTAAAACAAATTTTAAATTATATTGATCCAAATCTCGACGTCGATTGTTTGGGGGAGGAAACTAAAGAAAAATTTTATAAAGGTGAGACAAATTTAGCTTCACCAGCAGCTTTGGCCTGTATGACTATTTTAGATTCTTTGAATTTAGATTTGAGTAATAAAAAGATTGTTGTTTTGGGACAAGGCGAGCTCGTCGGTCGTCCAGTTACAGCATTATTAAATTTTAGAAATATTCATCCTGAAGTTTTAACTAGTCAAAGTATAAATAAAGAAGAAATATTAAAAAATGCAGATATTATAATTTCTGGTATGGGAAATGGAAAATATCTAAATAGTAGTATGATAAAACAAGGTGTTATAATTATCGATGCTGGTACGACAGAAGAAAATGGTGGAGTCGTAGGGGATGTGGATTTTGAATCAGTCAAAGATATATCTGGTTTTATTTCTCCTGTGCCTGGAGGTGTCGGACCGGTGACTGTCGCTTGTTTATTAAATAATGTGTTAGAGGTAGCAAAGCAAAATGAATAATATAATTTTTTACTTTTTTTATAATTTCGCTCATCAATCAAATACCTTAGATAAGGTGATTATTTTCTGCGCGCAAACTTTGCCTTATATGGTTATTTTATTGGCTGGTTTATTTTTGATTTTTCATCACGATGCTTGGCCTAAAAAAGATATTTTTGGTGAATTAAAAAGTTACTTAAGAAAATGGAAGGAGATTGGTCTCGTATTTTTTTCTGGAATTTTTGCTTGGTGTCTAGCTAGTCTTTTAAAAATTTTATTTCATACACCGAGACCATTTGATGCTTTTACAAATGTTCACTCATTAATTTCAGAATCAGGTTTTGCTTTTCCATCTAGACATGCAACTTTTTATTCTACACTCGCTGTCTCAATTTTTCTTTGTCATAAAAAAGTAGGATATGTATTTATGTTTTTTGCTTTAATCATTGGCATTGCTCGTATTATGGCTGGTGTGCATTTCCCTATAGATATTCTTGGGGGATTTGTATTGGGGAGTTTGATTGCTATAGGTATGAATAAGATTATTAAATTAAATCTTAATAAGAATTAATATGGATCTAACTATAAAAATTGAAGACACAATACTTAATATTAGAGTTGCAGGACTTGTAAAGACACCTAATGGTTATTTGTTTGAAAAAAGTCCAGATGGTTATATATATGTAGTTGGAGGTAGAATTAAAGTAGGAGAAACATCCCAAGAAGCTATAACTCGAGAAGTTATGGAAGAAATAGAAATGAATGTAAAAGATTTAACATTGCGTTCTGTAATAGAAAACTTTTACATTTCTCCAGCTGGAAAAGTACAAGAAATTTGTTTTGTATATGAAGTAGAAGAAATATTTACAGGTATTATTCCACCTTCATTTATTGAAGTCTCAATAGAGGATATTAATAACTATGATATTAAACCAAAACAAATTGTTGATATCATTAAAAATGAAGAAAAATTTTTTAAACATATAATCACAAAATAACCAGCACCCCTCCTCAATCCTCCCCTTGGCGAAGGGGAGGAGAAATAAAATACAATACTTTTAAATCAAAATGACTATTACCCATAATCATCCAATTTTAAAACCTCGTCGCACAGAATTACGAAAAAACCAAACTCCGCAAGAAGTATTGCTTTGGGCTCGAATAAGAAAAAATCAATTAGGTTTCAAATTTAAACGTCAACACTCAATCGGTCCATATATTTTAGATTTTTATTCTCCAGAAAAAAGATTAGCAATTGAAATCGATGGCTCACAGCATTTAGATAATAAAGAATATGACAAAGAAAGAGATAATTTTCTTTTAGGTCATGAAATCAAGACACTTCGTTTTTGGAATAATGAAATAAATAATAATATTGAAGGTGTTTTACAGAAAATATCTAGTGAATTGAATTCTCCCTCCTCTTAGCCAAGGGGAGGGTTGGGGTGGGTGCTGAATTAATTGCATTTGCATTTTTATTCAAAACCATATAGAATAGGCTCTATATATGTGGAAAAAAAGAATTTTAGCGTTAATAATCTTGATTTTAGGCTTTGGAGTCGCTCTTTTTGTTTACAAATCTGAATACAAGACAAATAAGAATTTTGGACAAGCTAGTCATTTTATTCAAAATCATCAATTTCACCTTGGTCTAGATCTTTCAGGTGGAACTCATTTGATATACCAAGCCGATGTCTCTGCTTTAAAGGCAGGAGATGTGGCTGATGCTATGAATTCTCTTCGTGATGTTATAGAACGACGTATCAACCTATTTGGAGTTTCAGAACCTGTCGTCCAAGTCGAAGAGGGTGGTATTGTGGCTCGTGGAGAACAAAAATTAATCATTGATTTACCTGGTGTCACAGATGTCGAAAAAGCGACAGCAATGATCGGACAAACACCACTTCTAGAATTTAAAATAGAAGCAGCAAAAGATGCAGCTGTTCCTGTACAAGAAGCTAAGGTAGTAAATGGACAAGTCGTACTTCCTCAAGTAAATCTCGACAGTAAATATGTCGCTACCGAATTGACAGGAAGATATTTAAAACAAGCTGTTTTAGAATTCGATCAAAATACTCGTGAGCCAAAAGTTTCATTACAATTCGATGATACTGGTACAGCTCTCTTTGCAAAAATTACAAAAGAAAATATTGGTAAAATTGTAGCTATTTATTTAGATGGTGCACCAGTCTCTACTCCTGTCGTTCGTGAAGAAATTCCAAATGGTCAAGCTGTTATCTCTGGTTCTTTCACTCCGACAGAAGCAAAGCAATTGGTTGGACGTTTAAATTCTGGGGCCTTGCCTGTGCCTATTACTTTACTTTCTCGCCAAACAATCGGTTCTACACTCGGAGCTAGTGCTATTCACGCCGGAGTAAAGGCTGGAATGTTTGGTTTCCTTATTATCGCTTTGTTCTTAATACTTTGGTACCGTTTACCTGGTATTATCGCAGTACTTTCACTCTCTATTTATATTTCTATCATGCTAGCATTATTTAAATTGATGCCTGTTACTTTGACTGCTGCCGGTATTGCTGGATTTATTATTTCTATTGGTATTGCGGTGGATGCAAACGTTCTTATTTTCGAACGTGTCAAAGAAGAACTTCGCCTAGGTCACAGTGTGACTGATGCTGTCAAAGAAGGCTTTGCTCATGCTTGGTTTTCAATTCGTGATTCAAATATTTCAAGTATCATTACTGCATTAATATTATTCTGGTTTGGTACATCTTTGATTAAGGGATTTGCTTTGACTCTAGGAATGGGTGTGATTATATCAATGCTTTCAGCTATCACTATCACTCGTATTTTCCTCTCATCAATTGATTTTGTCGGTAATGGAAAAGTCGCTAGATTTTTATTCAGTTCTGGACTAAGTAAATAATAAATATATGTTTATCATAAAATACAAAAAAATATTCCTTAGTATCTCAGTCGGATTAGTAGTGCTTTCTTTTGTGTTGCTTGCTACTTTTGGTTTAAAATTTGGTATTGATTTTAAGGGTGGGGCTTTGATGGAAGTATCTTATACTACAGCAAGACCAGCTCAAGCTGATATCAATACAGCTCTCGCTCCTTTGAATCTTGGTGCTATCTTAGTACAACCTACAGGTGATACTGGTTATATTTTAAAAACAAAAGATTTGACTGAGGCAGAACACACAGCAGTCTTGAGTGCTATTTCCGAAGGTGGTAAAAATATTCCAGAAGAAAAGAATTTTAATTCTATTGGTCCATCTGTCGGTAAAGAACTCACACGTAAGGCAATACTCGCAATTATTTTAGTATCACTTGGAATTATTTTTTTTATTGCTTATGCTTTTCGAAAAGTTTCAAAACCAGTCTCATCTTGGAGATATGGATTTATCGCAATTGTCACTCTTTTGCATGATGTTATGATTCCAGTCGGTTTGTTTACTATTATGAGTCATTATTTTGGCGCAGAAGTAGATACACTCTTTGTCGTTGCTATTTTGACTGTCCTTGGTCTTTCTGTCGCTGATACTATCGTCGTCTTTGATCGTATTCGTGAAAACATTAAAAATCATATTTCTAGTGATTTCCATGAGACAGTCGGTAAAAGTCTTGAACAAGTTTACCCTCGTTCTATCAATACATCTTTGACTGTTATTCTAGTATTACTTTGTTTATATTTCTTTGGACCAAGTGCGACAAAATACTTTGCTTTAATGATGACAGCCGGAATGTTCTTCGGAACTTACTCTTCAATTTTCCTTGCTTCACCATTACTCGTATGGGTTGAAGAATTCCAAAATCGAAAAAAATAGAAATTTGTAATAAAAGTCCCGAAAGGGACTTTTATGATATAATGTAGTTATTAGTAATTTAAATTAAAAATTTATGATGATAATTTTAGTTGTTTTAGTAGTAATAGTTTTATGGGCCATTATTTCTTTTAACAGTTTTGTTTCTTTGCGAAATCGTACAAAAGAAGCTTGGGCAGATATTGAAGTCCAATTGAAAAGGAGATATGATCTTATTCCAAATCTTGTAAATACTGTCAAAGGATATGCGACCCACGAATCAACAGTCTTTGATAACGTCAGCCAAGCTCGTGCTAGAGCAATGTCTTCTGGTGGAACAAGTGAAGCTCATGCACAAGCTGAGAATATGCTCACAGGAGCACTCAAATCTGTTTTTGCTATTGCTGAAGCTTATCCAGAATTGAAAGCTAATACAAACTTTTTGTCATTACAAGCTGAGCTTTCAGATACAGAAAATAAAGTCCAAGCTTCACGAAGATTTTATAATGCCAATGTTCGCGATCTAAATACAAAAATAGAAATGTTTCCAAATAGTCTTATTGCTAAAATGGGTAATTTTTCTAAAATGGAATTCTTTGATATTCCTGATGACGGAGTCGAATCAAAGCCAGTAGAAGTAAAATTCTAATTTATATGCAAAATAATTCAAAAATAAATATTATCTTACTTGTCTTTATTCTAGTCTTGAGTATTTACGTTTTGTTTATGGAAAATAAAAATTCAAATATGCTGATGTCTATTTTAGATAAACAGACAGAGAGTTTTACCGTAAATCATAGTAAATAAATGGCGACACTATATACTCAAAAATCAAAAAATATAGAAAAGACATGGCTACTGATGGCTGTGTTTTTGGCTGTAGTTATTGGTGTGGGATATTTTCTTTCTTATTATTATCAAAATTCTGGAATACTTTATTTTGCAATTATTTTTGCAGTGGTGATGAATGTGGCGTCGTATTGGTTTTCAGATAAAATCGTTACCAAGCTCGCCGGCGCAAAAGAAGTAAAAAGGGAAGAATTTTTTGATCTATATAATATTGTGGAAAATCTCGCTATCACTGCAGGGCTACCAAAACCAAGGATTTTTGTGATTACTGACTCAGCCCCAAATGCCTTCGCTACAGGGCGAAATCCTGCCCATGCTGTGATATGTGTCACGACCGGTTTACTCTCAATCTTGGACAAAACAGAGCTCGAGGGGGTGATAGGACATGAGCTTTCACATATAGGTAATAACGACATTTTGCTTTCCACTGTCGCGGCTGTGCTCGTCGGTTTTATTTCCATTCTCGCAAATATGTTTACTCGTAGTTTGTTTTGGAGTGGAGGACGTAGGGACAATAGGGAAGGAAATGGGAATGGTATTATTATGGTAATAGGAATTATTTTAATGATTCTTTCACCGATAATAGCGACACTTATTCAACTCGCAATTTCTCGCAAGCGTGAATACCTCGCTGATGCATCAGGTGCATTACTCACTCGTTATCCTGAAGGTCTAGCAAGTGCTCTACAAAAAATAGGAAATTATGCACAACCACTCGAACATCAATCTGAAGCAATAGCGCACCTATATATCGCTGATCCAAAAGGAAAAACTTCTAGAATAAAAAATTTATTTATGACTCATCCACCTATTGCTGATAGAATAAAAGCTTTAATAGGAAAGTAATGAAAAATAAAGTAAAAATTAATTACAAAAAACTTCGCCCATTGTCTCCAACCAAAAATCCATTCGGGTCATTGGTTAGCTCTATTATTTATCAACAACTTTCTGGAAAAGCAGCGGGGACAATTCAAAAAAGATTTTTAGGTTTATTTAAGAAATTAAAAAATGGATATCCGACACCGGAGGATGTTTTGAAACTTTCAGATGAACAATTTCGTTCTGTTGGAGTGTCTTCACAAAAGACTGGATACCTCCGAGATCTCGCGCAGAAATTTATTGATGGTACTATTGAACCTAAAAAATTTCCAAAAATGTCTGACGTAGAAATAAAAGAACACTTGATTCGAGTAAAAGGTATCGGCCCATGGACCGCTGAAATGTTTTTAATTTTTGCACTTAATAGACCAAATGTTTTACCGGTCGGAGACCTTGCTATCGTAAAAGGATTTCAAAAAGCATGGAATTTACGTACCAAACCATCGGAAAAAAAGATGAGAGAATTGGCTCGTGATTTTGATGGAAAACATACCTACTTATCGCTACATTTGTGGGGGGTAATGGATGAAAAGAAAAAGAAATAATACTATATATAGCTTTTTAAAAAAATAATGTTAATATAATTGCATGAACTCAAATTTGGCACCAGAAATATTTCGTAAAAGACTTATTATAGAAGGAATATATAAAATTGAAATAAATAATCCACAATTTGTGGAGAACTTTCTTAATGACTTATCAAAAGAAATGAGGATGACAGTAATTGCAGGACCTTTTGTTTCTAGTGCTACAGGCAAAACTATTCAACTTCATGATGGGTTTGAAGGTTCGTTGGTTTGGGCAGAATCTGGTGCAAATTTATATATATGGTCTAATTCTAAATTTTTTACCGTAGATATTTATTCTTGTAAAGATTTTGAGTCGGAAAAAGCAATTTCTTTTATTAAAGATTATTTTAAAATGGAACAATTTTCTTATTATGAATTACCTGATAATGTTTTAAAACAAGATTCACGAATTGAAATTAGAAACACAAAAAATAAAGGTTTGGGTGTTTTTGCAAAAGAATTAATACAAGCAGGTACAATTGTTTCATATATAGATGGGCAAATTCATTTTGCAAATAAAGAATCTGAAGTTTATATTAATGCAGCAAATCATGCTGTACCTTTTCATAAATATTTTTATAGAAATGGATTTAATACTGATGCTGTACGTCTTAATCATTCTTGTGAACCAAATTGTTATGTAAAAGATTTATTTTTTGTAACAACCATTAGAGATATCAAACCAAACGAAGAATTAACCTATTGCTATAGTCTATTTTGTAATTCTGATTGGCAGAACCCTGAAGGTGTTTGTAATTGTGAGTCTAAAAAATGTTTAGGAAAAATATTACCTTGGAGAGAATTACCGAATGAATTTAAAACTAAATATATAGATTACACTGCGGATTGGATTTTATTTGAAGAAATGAAAAAAAATGGTTTTATTGAAAATTTTAAGAATTATTTAAAGTAAATAAAAACTGCGGAAGCGGAGAGATTCGAACTCTCGGTGGGAATAACCCCACACAGACTTTCCAGGTCTGCGCACTAGACCGCTATGCGACGCTTCCGTATATCTGATATTAGCAAAAAAGTCTTGTAATTGCTATTTAATTATTATATTTTTAGTGTATACTATAATTCATATATTATGAGGTCAATTTTATTCCACTGTAAAGAATTTAATGCCAATATTACCGGTCTATCTACTCGGGGAGTTGAAGTCGCACCTGAAGTTTTATCTAAAGATGAATATAAAAATAAAAACTGTGTAGTTGCTTTTATTACTGTTGAAATGGGTGATGAGATAGAAAATATATCTATAAAAATGGCAAAAGAAATAGAGAAGTGCTGTATTGATACTCAAGAGAATAAAATAGTACTAGCTCCATTTGCACATTTATCAAATAAATTATCTCCATTTAAAGTTGGTATACAATTTTTTGATTTATTGGAAAACATTTTAAAAGAAAAATTTGAAGTTACTCGTGTTCATTTTGGATCTGATAAAGATTTAATGATGCATCTTTTTGGCCATCCAGGTAATGCTAGATATAGAGAGTTTTAATCTTATGGATCAAAAAACGATAGATACATACAATAAAATGTCGAGGGAATATGATAATGAAACCATTAATTTTTGGGATGAATTTCCTAGAACTTTTTTTGATAAATTTGTTGAATCTGTAAAAGGAAGGGTTATAGATATTGGTAGTGGTCCTGGCCGTGATGGTTTAATTCTTAAAGAAAAAGGTTTAGATGTAGTTTGCTTAGATGCTTCAGAAGAAATGGTTAAAATTTCTACAGAAAGAGGTTTAGAATCATTGGTTGGAGATTTTTTAAACATTCCTTTTACAAATGAATCATTTAATGGAGCTTGGGCTTATACATCACTATTGCATGTGTCTAAAAATGATATTGATAAAGCATTAGATGAAATATACAGAATCTTAAGTAGGGATGGAATTTTAGGACTTGGAATGATAGAAGGAAATACAGAAGAATATCGAGAAAGTTCAGGTGTAAATATGCCTCGCTTATTTTCTTTTTATTCAAAAGAAGAAATAGAAAACCTATTAAAGGAACATAATTTTGAAATTTTATATTTTGAAGAATTTAAACCAAGAAGTAAAAATTATTTAAATTTTATTGCAAAGAAGATTTAATATTTGCATTAAATATTATATTTGGTATAGTGAATTTATGTTAATTAGGTTATATTATTATAAGTTTAATAGACTCAGCCCAAATAGTGTCATGTAAACCGCCCGAAGCGGTTTTTTTAATGTTTAAATGTGCTATATTAGCTGAATAAATTATATGGATAAATATAAAGAAAAATTATTAGAAAACGTAAAAACACATATAGATAATGTGGTAGAAAAAATACGCATAAGACTCGAGATAACAAGAAGTGAAACAAATAAAGGTCCAGAGGAATTGAGAAAATTAAAAGGCGAAGAACAAAATGCTTATGCTCAACTTTTGTATTTTAGAAGAAAAAGATTAGTGGAATTGGATCACCTTGAAGGATCACCATATTTTATGAAGGTCAATCTTATCGATGAAGATAAAATAGAAAAAACATACTTTTTTGCTAAACATCAATATTCGGAAGAATCTATTTATTCTTGGGTAGCACCAGTGGCGACAATTCGTTTTGAAAATCCTGGCCAGGCTTCATACAAGCTACCAAATGGTGAAAATAGAAATGTATTTATAAAACAAAAAGAACAATACATGATTGTCGATGGGAAAGTTATTTTCTTTGCAGTAGAAAATGAAAAAAATCCACGAGAATTAATTTACCAAGAACATTTTACAAAACAAAAATCTGAATTTGCTCTTCCTGAAATAGTAGCTCAAATGGAAAAAGCTCAAGATCAAGTCATTCGTGCTAGTCATAGGGGACCACTCGTGATCTCTGGCCCAGCTGGATCAGGTAAGACGACTTTGGCTCTCCACCGTGTCGCTTATTTGACTCAGGCACCAGACACAGCACAGTATTATAACCCAGATTCAATCGTCGTCTTTGTTCAAGATACAGGTACAAAAGAATATTTTTCTACACTCTTGCCAGGACTCGGTATAAACGATGTTTTTATTGCGACTTTTTCACAATGGGCTTTGAATGTGCTGAATTTGGATGAATATTCTTATGTTGAACGTTATGGAAAAAATGAAGAAGAAAAAGATTTATATGAATATCAAAAGATTCGTGCGCTTCGAGAAAATTCTACGATAATCTGGAATAAAAATATCTTTTCGACTTTGAATATAAAATATGAAAAGTTT
>CALQZZ010000006.1 GCA_943350065.1 Candidatus Nomurabacteria bacterium | reverse complement strand
TCCTAGTATTATTTACGGTGGTTCCGTCGATGAGAAAAATACTCGATGGTTTGCAGAGGATGGGGAAGCAGATGGATTTTTAATTGGTCGTGCGAGCTTAGATTCTAAAAAATTTAAAGAAATTGTAAAAATATGCGAAACATTAAAGAAATAAAAAATTTAAAAGGCAAAAAGGTTTTAGTTCGTGTAGATTTCAATGTACCAATAAAAGATGGAAAAGTGGAAGATAGTTTTCGTATACAAAAAGCTTTACCGACTATAACTTTTTTATCTAAAAAGGGTGCGAAAGTTATTTTAATAACACATCTTGGAAAGGGTGGAGATACTCTTCTTCCAGTCTCAAGAGCTTTAAATAAATTTATTAAGGCAAAATTTGTGCCTGAAATAGTCGGTGTTAATACAGATAAAGTAGTTTCAAATATGAAAAATGGGGACGTGATCCTTTTGGAAAATCTACGTAATGACAAAGGGGAACAAGGTAAAGATAAAATCTTTGCTATAAATCTAGCCAAACTCGCAGATATCTATATAAATGAAGCTTTTCCTGTGTCTCATCGTGAAGATACTTCTATTGTATTGCTACCAAAAATTTTACCAGCTTATGCTGGATTACAAATGGAAAATGAGGTAAAAAACCTTTCTAAAACATTAAAAAGTCCAAAGCACCCATTTCTTTTTATCCTCGGTGGTGCAAAATTCTCTACGAAAATGCCTTTGATTAAAAAGTACTTAAAACTCGCTGATTATATATTTATTGGTGGGGCGTTACTAAATGATTTTATAAAAGCTAAGGGTTTTGAAGTAGGGCAATCTTTAATTGATGAAAATAATTATGGTATTGATAAAATAATTAAAAATAAAAAATTAATTATTCCAGATTATGTAATTGTGCGAAATACAGATGGAGTAATGATTGAAAAAACTATAGCAGATATTTATAAAGACGATACTATTTTAGATGTCGGTAATGAATCAATAAAATTACTAGAATCAATCATTAAAAAATCAAAACTTATTCTCTGGAATGGACCACTCGGTAAATATGAAGATGGTGGAGCTGAAGCCACTAAGTCAGTCTTAAAGATAATAGCTAAAAGTAAAGCCGAAAGTATCCTAGGAGGAGGGGACACTGTTGAATTGATTGATGAATTAAAATTGGGAAAGAAATTCTCTTTTATTTCTACTGGTGGAGGCGCCACTTTAGACTTCCTTGCCAATGGAACATTGCCAGGTATTAAAGCGTTAAAATAAATTATTTAATTTAAGCTTGCATTTTTTCTATAATTTCTTTTGTTTTTTCTCCATTAAGACTTTTTGTTTTTAAGTCTGGTATTCCATCTTTATGGTATCTAGGTATAAGGTGTACATGAAAATGTGGTACTTGTTCTCCCACAATGGTAACTTGAACAAAATCACAATTTATAGCTATTTTTAATGATATAATAAGTTTTTTAGCTAATACAAATATTTGGCCCAATGTTTGATCGTCTGCGTCTTGTATTTGCATTATGTGTTCTTTTGGAATAATTAAAATATGTCCATCTGATACTGGTTTAATATCAAAAAAAGCTATAAAATGCTCATCCTCATAGATTTTTGTACAAGGAATTTCTTTATTTATTATTTTGCAGAATAAGCAATCAGTCATGTTTCTATTATATCGTATAAAATAAAAAAGCGGTATTATCTACCGCTTTTGACTTTTTGTTTTCTTAAATCTAACTCTTTTTTTACAAGCGCTAGTTTTTCGAAAATATTTGTTTGCTTTAATTTTTGATACTCCAAGCTTAATTCGTCATAAGACATTTTTGAATAATCTTTTTTAGTGATTGCTAAATCAATTATCGCATCTTCGCTCAGATCAAAAATCTCATCTTCTTCATAACAGAAATCTTCTATTACACCATCAGATATTAATATTGGAGTATTGCTATGAATAGATAAAAGTATTAACTGTTCGTTTGTTATAAGCATTTCTTTTTTTGGATCACCATCAAAATTCATTTCTATTCTACAATTACCCTTTTTGTTTTTTCGATAAACAACAAGTTTGATAAAATCAAAATAAAAATGTTTAGCAAATCCGTCAAAGAATGACATCGTATCTGAAGGAATTCCATTCAATTCATTCTCTGTGTCAGTAGTACAAGAGCTATTTACAGTTAATTTAAATTTTAAATCACCATTTATTTCTTTAAGAACCACTATGTGATTTGTTTCATCAGAATCCTCATCTGTTTCCGGGTTCTCGTACATTTTAAAATAATTAAAATACTTTCCCATGACATTTAGTTTTAAAGGTTTAATCTAAGTTAATCATATAACTAGCAAACCTTTTTGTCAAAATAACTATTGTTGTTTTGTGTGTTAAGATATTCCTATGACTAGCT
Organism: Candidatus Nomurabacteria bacterium; assembly: GCA_943350065.1. Classification (GTDB taxonomy): domain Bacteria; phylum Patescibacteriota; class Minisyncoccia; order Phycocordibacterales; family UBA9973; genus UBA9973. The sequence goes on along the minus strand of CALQZZ010000006.1, from coordinate 11,999 downwards.
CAGAATTACTCGATAAATTACTCGAAAAACGAGGTTTACATACAAAAGAAGACAAAGAAAGCTTTTTAAATCCTAATTATGAAAGAGATATTTTAGACCCTTTTTTAATGCGCGATATGGAAAAATCTTGTGAGCGTATTTTATCTGCGATACAAAACAATGAAAAGATTTTGATTTATGCCGACTATGACTGTGATGGAATTCCAGGAGCCGTTATTCTAAATGACTTATTTGAGAAATTAAATTATAAAAATTTTGATGTATATATTCCACAAAGGAATTCCGAAGGTTATGGTTTAAATACTGAATCAGTTGAGAGAATGAAAGAAGAAAGAGTAAAAGTTTTGATAACTATCGACCTCGGTATCACAGCCATAGAAGAAGTAGCAGATGCGCAAAAGCACGGTATTGATGTCATTGTTACTGATCACCATTTACCTCATGCAGAAATTCCAAAAGCTTTTGCAATATTAAATCCTAAATGTGATGAGTATCCAGAAAAAATGCTTTGTGGCGCTGGGGTTGCTTTTAAATTAGCGCAGGGAATTCTAAAATATCTGGCAAGTACTCGGAGGAATCTTCGCTACGAACAGAACGATCTTGCTCTTCCAAGACAGAGTGCGAATGACGGAGAGTATTTGCCAGATATTGATAATAAGAATTTTTCCGAGCACTCTCCCGATATTTCTACAGGCTGGGATAAATGGTTACTAGATATGGCTGGACTCGCAACGCTTTCAGATATGGTTCCACTTCTCGGAGAAAATAGAGCGATAGCATATTTCGGGATGAAAGTTTTAAAGAAATCTCCACGACCGGGACTCAAAGCACTTTTAAGAAAAACAAAAATCGCGCAAGAATATCTCACCGAAGACGATATTGGTTTTATGATTACTCCGCGACTAAATGCTGCATCACGAATGGATGATCCTCGTCGTGCTTTTGAATTACTAGCAACGAAAGATACAGCAGAAGGGGAAACACTTGCGAATCACCTTTCAAATATAAATGATGAAAGAAAAAATCTCGTGAAAAGTATTATGCGAGATATAAATAAAAAATTTGAGACAAGAGAACATACAGAAGTCATCGTTATCGGTAATCCTGCATGGAAAGTCGGCGTGCTCGGACTTATTGCTGGAAAAATAACTGATGAATATAAACGCCCAGCCTTTGTGTGGGGACGAGATGAGAATGATGTTATAAAGGGTTCTTGCCGGTCTGACGGCTCTGTATCTGTCGTAGAACTAATGACTGATACAAAAGAACATTTCACTGAATTTGGTGGACATGAAGGTGCTGGAGGGTTTTCTGTTCACAATGATAAAATTCATTTTCTCGAAGAAGCACTTTGTAAATCTTTTATAGCAGTAAAAAAGGAAGTTTCTACTACAGTTGAATATAATTATGATTTGAAATTAAGCCTCGACGACATCAGTATGCAGAATTGGAAAGAAATAGAAAAGATGGCTCCGTTTGGTCTCGCGAATCCGAAGCCAATGTTTTTATTTGAAAATATTCCTGTCACTGCGATGAAAAAATTCGGTAAAGCAGAAGAACATTTGGAATTTATTTTCACTAATTCTCGCGGACAAAAAATAAAAGCCATTTCTTTTTTCTCTACACCTGAATCATTCACAAAAAATCCTGCAGTCGGTGAGCCGATATCACTACTCGCCACCTTTGATCTTTCCCGCTTCGCCGGTCGTGTCGAACTTCGTCTCCGAGTAGAAGATATTTTTTAATAAACTAAATTAAAAAACTTAAGCACTCTTAAAAACAAAAGTATACAAAATCTGCTATCGCAGAATATGTATACTTTTTGCTACATTCTACCCTTCTATAAGGGTATTTTGTAACTATTGACGAAACAAGAGAGAGAGAGTATTATTTGTGTATTACTAAATAACATATAAAAATATATGAAAGAATCATTTCAAAATAACTCAACAGATAAATCAACCAAAGATGTAATAGAGGAAAAGGTTAGTCAGGTAAAAATTGAAAATAGTGAAAAAGAGTTCGACAATGCTCGACAGAAAATTTCACAAGAAATGCCAATGTTGATTAATGCGCAAGAAGCTAAATTAGAGGCACTTCAAGTAAGACTTAATAGTTTCAAAAAAGAAGATTATTCAAAATTATTTGATGATATTCGTGCTTTTGAATATGACATGAATTTTATGTTGGCTGTGAATGATAAAATAGCGCCATTGAAAGTTCTTGCTGAAAATGCTGGAAAAACAGAAATATTTGAAGAGATTCAAAAAAATTTAGCCATTAATAATTATCAGAAATTTAATAAAAAATCTGAAGAATTAATAGAAAAGTTGAACAATAAAAATAAATAATTTTGTAATACTTACAGTTATAGTCTAAATCACTTTTTATAAGCTCTCGCTAATTTAAAAGTTTTTACAGCATCTTTTAAATGGATCTTTTTTAGATATTCCATAAATTCTTTTGGTAGTGGGGAAGGTCCAACCCAGACACTTCGCTGGATCATTGTGTAATTAAACTTTTTCAAGTGCCAGCGGAACCATTCACGCTCAGTTTTTTGTGTTTCTGGAATATCAAACATTACAATTAAGTTTTTTGGTGTATCGCTTGAAAAATGATACTCAAATTGCACCAGTGACTCTGCTTTCTTTTTCATGTAATTTTTACCAGCAGTAGTTAAGTGCCAACCTTTATCACTATTTTCAATTAGACCTTTTGTTTTCATATATGAAAGAGTTGAACGTATATTTCCATAAGATTCTTTTTTAAATTTTGGTAAACCAAAAATATTTACTTTTGTACCCTTATAAGAAGGGGAAGTATTTTCCAAGGTCTCTAAAATTTTTTCTATTAGTTTCATAATTTAATTATAGTATAGGTTTATTTAAATGTTAAGTCTTTTTGCTATAGCAGAGTTACTTAACATTTTGCATGTAGTTTTTATTTGGTATAATAAAAATATGGAAAAATTTAGGATAGAAAATATCGAAATTGATCAAGTCGCTATTGTTGAGAAATTTGCTGAGAATATTATGTGGAAGTCTAAAAGAGAACAACTTGAAGCCACTCGAGAGTTTTTAAGAAAAAATCTTAAAAATGCATTAAATCCAAAAGGAAAAGTTCCAGATGATATACAGAAAAGAATTTGGGACCAAGATAAAACAAAAACACTTTCTACTGTGTTTAATGATAAATATGGAGTGTGTGTTGAGTGGCATGTTGTTGGACAAGTTGTTTTAAATAAAGTTGGAATGGAAACAGTTTTTAAAACTGGTTATGTTGGAGGTGTTGGTCACACTTATCTTGATGTAAAAATTGATAAAAAATGGGAAATTTTTGATCCATTTGCAGAAAAGTTTCTTGAGGATATTGGACAAAAAGGTTCTACTTTTCAAGATGAGTATTATAAAGATTCTACAAGTAAAAATTCATAATTTTATATGCATACAGAAAAAATTATTATTTATACAGATGGGGCGGCGAGGGGCAATCCGGGTCCTGCGGGATGGGGGGCTATCGTTATTGATGGTAAAAAAGTACACGAGCTCGGTAGAGGGTCAGACAAAGCGACAAATAACCAAATGGAGCTTTCTGCACCTATCGGAGGGCTAAAATATTTAAAGAAAATTAAGTATGACGGACATATAGAAATATTTTCCGATTCAAAATATGTGATCTTGGGAATTACAGAATGGATTTTTAATTGGCAGAAAAATAATTGGCGAAATGCTGCAAAGAAGCCAGTGGTGAACCAAGAGCTTTGGGAAGAGCTTTTTGAACTAACAAAACTTTTCAAAATAAAATGGACTTATGTGAAGGGTCACGCTGGTATAGAGTGGAACGAGCGTGCAGATGTGATAGCTACAAGCTTTGCAGATAATGAACCTATTAAATTAATTCAGCACTAAAATGCGAAAAAAATTTACTTCATATTTATTAATCATATTAGTAATTGTGACAGTAATAAGATTTTATATTGTTTTTACTAAAAAAGATCCTGACATAAAGTTGGGATTTTTTTCTGGGACGAGTGTGATACAAGACGAGCCAAACATAAGAGAGACAAATCAGAAACTCACTGTTGAGGTTATGAAAGGAGTAGATGTTTTAATCACTACAGATCTATTTACTGACTATAAATACGGCGATGAAATCAAATTCTCCGGAATGCTGGAGAAGCCAGATAATTTTGAGACAGATCAAGGTAAAACTTTTGATTATATAAATTATTTAAAAAAAGATGGGATTTATTTTTTAATGAAAAATCCAAGGATAGAAATACTTTCTAGAGGTCATGGGAACTTTTTGAAAAGCATTTTATTTTCTGCTAAAGAAAAGTTTTTAGAAAAAATGAATAGAGCGATACCAGAGCCCGAGTCACTTCTGATGGGTGGATTGATATTAGGTGAGAAGTCTTCATTCTCACAAGCCCTTCGCCAGAGCTTCGTGAATACTGGTACGATACATATCGTGGCGCTTTCTGGATACAATGTCACGATAGTCGCTGAATGGATTATGAAAATATTCGGTGCTATTTCTTTTGTGCCGAAAAATTTCGGAATTGGTATTGGAATATTTTCTATTATTTTATTTGTGCTTATGACTGGAGGGTCTAGTACAGCTATCAGAGCGGGGATTATGGCTGTGCTTGCACTCTATGCTCGCGCGACCGGCAGGAATTATGACGCCGGTCGAGCGCTTGTCTTCGCTGGAATAATTATGATTTTAATAAATCCGTTACTTCTGGTTTACGACGTCTCGTTTCAGCTTTCATTTCTAGCCACTATCGCTGTGATATTTTTATCACCAAAACTCGAGCAATATTTTTACTTTATTAAATGGGCTTGGCTTCGTGATATCGTATGTGTGACTTTTTCTGCTTATGTTTTTGTCACGCCATTTATTCTTTACCAAATGGGGAATCTGTCCGTCGTCGCATTACCGGCAAATATTTTAATTTTACCTTTTATTCCACTCACGATGATCCTCGGCTTCGTTACTGGATTCTTCGGTCTTATTTTCTTTCTGCTCGCTATTCCATTTGGCTATATTTCATATGCATTTTTACATTATGAACTCGGAACTATAGCTTTTTTCTCACATCTACCTTTTGCATCTTTTGCAATTCCAAATTTCCCACTAGTTTTAGTAGTTTTAATTTATCTATTTTTCTTTTATAAATTGTTCTGGAAGAGTCTTAAAAAAAGATTTATAAACAAAAAAGACTTGTAGATTTTTTCATAAGTCTATTTTGTTCTTACTAATTTTTTGCTTTTAAATAATTTTGTTCAATAACTTCCCAATTTAGATTTTCAAAAAAAGCTTCTACATACTTTTTCTTTTCAGAAGTAGGATAATCATATACATAAGCATGTTCCCACATATCGATAGCGAGGATCATATCACAACCATTAAGCTGACCGAGATGTTGTTCGTCTACCCATGAAGCGAGAAGCTTATCTTCTTTTCTATCATACCAAAGCACTGCCCAGCCGATTCCACGAGTCATAGCGATGTTTTTAAATCCCATCATAAAAATATCATATGACATACAGTCGAGATTTATTTTTTTAGCGAGTTCACTTTCAGGATTGAGGGCTTTTGGTCCACCAGAAAGGGAATTGAAATACACTTCATGATTTCTCATACCATTGTATTCGAAAGAAAAACGGCGGAAGAGTTCGGCGATAAGATATGAATTATCTTCGCCATTTTTAAACATTCCTTCAGATAAACTACTCATTTTTTCTATATTACTGTTTACGTTTTTTACATAGCCACTATAAAGTTTTAAATGCTCTTCGATATTTTTCGCACTGATACCTTTTAATTCTCCTATGTTAAATTTTTGTTCATTAAATTTTGTCATGGTAAAATTATAGCATGTTTCGGAAGTATTTTTTAATTATTTTCGTTGCCTTTCTCTTGGTATTTAATATTTTTCTATTTTATACAGACTATCAAAATAGCCATAGAATGCTGATTTTTTCAGTCTTGGATATAGGCCAAGGGGACGGGCTATTTATCGAGTCGCCATCTGGTGTGCAAATGCTAGTGGACGGCGGGCCGATACATAAAATAATGGCTCCACTATCTAAAGTGATGCCACTATATGATAAGCATATCGATGCGATAATGATTACGAATCCTGATGCGGACCATATAGGAGGATTTATAGATATTTTAAAAAATTATGATGTGGATTATATTATCGAGCCGGGAACTTTTAATCCTTCAAAAACTTATGCGACAGTGGAGCAACTTGTGACAGAAAAACATGTGAAAAAAATAATCGCTCGAAGAGGGATGAAATTAAATCTCGGTTCTGGTGCATATGTAAATATTTTATTCCCTGATCGTGATGTGTCTACTTGGACTAGTAATGATGGCTCAATAGTGGCTAGACTTTCATATGGAAATAATTCTGTTATGCTGACAGGGGATGCGACACAGTCGACAGAAGGAATAGTATTGTCTGAAAACCCAGCCCGACTTTTAAAATCTGATATTTTAAAAGTCGGGCATCACGGCTCCCGCACTTCTACATCTTCTGCATTTGTAAAAGCCGTCGACCCTACATATACCGTCATATCCGTCGGTAAAGATAACAAATACGGTCACCCTCACAAAGAAACTCTCGACACTCTAAATTCCTTCAATATCAAAACCCTCCGCACAGACCTCCTCGGCACTATTGTATTTAAAGGAGATGGGAATAATTTTATATACAAATAAATATACAATTAGACAAATATATTTTTTGATGTTAGTCTAAAAAAGAATTATAAAACTTATAAACTATATGAAAAATGTATATTTAGCTTCGCTAAATCCTATGCATTTTTCGCATAGGAATACGTTCCTTGAAGCAGAACGACAGTTAAATCAAAAAGTCTTTTTATGTATTTGCCAGAATGCATTAAAAGATGGAGGACTTTTTACTTTAGAAGAACGAGTAGAAATAGCCCATAAATTTTATGGCATACCGAGAGAACAAATTATAATGCTTTCTAAAAAAGAAGAAATTATAAGTGTGATAAAGAATTCAACCAAGATTATTAGAGGGATACGTTCCGAAAAAGATTTAGTTGAAGTTAAAAAACTTGTAGAACACTATGGTGTTTCTGAAGATTTTAAAAAAGTTTTATTTATCAATGTTCCAGATTCAATGAAATTGATTAGTTCATCTTTACTAATTAGTAAAATTAAACTCGATACTTACTCTTTAGCAGAAAATTGGGTTCCTGATCAACTAATCTGTCTTATTAAAGAAAAACTAAACATCAAAAAACTCCCTTCGGAATGAGGGGAGTTTTTATTTTAAGTTTTATTTAAAGATTCCAGCTTTCTTTAATGTTGCGTATGCTCCATTCTTTGCTAGTGTTCTCATTCCTTGAGTAGAGATTTCTAGGTTGAAAGTCTTACCGAGTTCAGGAACAAAAACCTTCTTCTTTTGAAGATTTGGGTATTTGCGAACTTTGCCAGTAGGATTGAACTTTGTCGCACGAGTGCGGTTTGAGTATCCTCCTGCCATAATTGAACCTTTTTTAGTTATTGGACAGATTTTTGCCATATATTTGTATCAGTTATATTTCTATAAAAGTAATTTTATGTTATCATAACTATACATTTAATGCAAATATGGATACAACAAATACAATTTTTTACATAGTAGTTCTGATTTTCTCTGTAATTATTCACGAAATCTCTCATGGCTTCATGGCAGAGAAATTTGGTGATCACACTGCTCGTGATGCAGGACGTCTTACTCTAAATCCAATCGTACACCTAGATTTATTCGGTTCGATTATCTTACCGATACTTTTAATAGTCTCCAATGCACATTTTCTTTTTGGTTGGGCAAAACCAGTACCATATAATCCAAATAATTTAACAAATAGAAAATGGGGGACTATAGCTGTGGCAGGGGCTGGAATTATAGCGAACTTAACGGTAGCGATAATCTTCTCAATACTTATTCGTCTTGGAATGTATTTTGGTTATGCTAATGAATCTTTTTATTTTATTTGTGGACTTATTTCATTTTTGAATTTGCTTTTAGCTTTTTTCAACCTTATGCCTTTTCCACCGCTTGATGGTTCAAAAATTCTTTTTGCTTTTTTACCGGTACGTTTTGCTCATCTTGAAGCTACTCTTGAACGTTATTCAATCATAATTTTTCTTTTCTTTATATTCTTTATCTGGGAACATATTTTTCCAGTAATTTTTTCTATCTATCATTTGCTAGCAGGAGTCTACCCGTCTTTTTTGTAGATTAAGCTTTTTACTTGCTTTTTATCTCCTAATATATTATATTGTTTCTAGTAGCCCAATTATATAGTAGTGGCTATTTTATTTACTCAATTATGCCAACAGTCAACCAATTAATTAAAACAAGTAGAAAAACAACCCGTAAAAAGACAAAGACGGTAGCTTTGGCGCGTGGATTCAATATCTTGAAAAACAAGCCAGTTTTTTACCCAGCCCCTTTTAAAAGAGGAGTTTGTACAAAAGTTTCAACTACCACTCCAAAGAAGCCTAACTCAGCTCTCCGTAAAATCGCCCGTGTTCGCCTTACAAATGGAATGGAAGTAACTGCTTATATTCCAGGAGAAGGACACAACTTACAAGAACACTCCGTCGTAATGCTACGTGGAGGACGTGTGAAAGACTTGATCGGGGTTCGTTACCACATCGTTCGCGGTGTACTCGATACTCAAGGAGTAGAAAAGAGAAGACAAAGTCGTTCATTGTACGGAAATAAGAAACCAAAAGCAGTAAAGAAATAATTTAAATAATATATATGCGAAGAAAAGTAACAAATAGAAATATAGTAGAACCAGATTTTGTTTACAACTCTACAAAGTTGGAGAAGTTTATCAATTACATTATGTGGGACGGAAAGAAGGAGACAGCACGTAAAGTGATGTATGCTGCTTTTGATATCGTAAAAGAAAAGACAGGTAATCCAAATCCTCTAGAAGTTTTTGATCTTGCTATGAAAAACGCTGGACCACTTACAGAAGTTCGCTCAAAGCGTATCGGAGGTGCAAACTACCAAGTTCCTCGTGAAGTTTCACCAGCTCGTCGTCTTGCTCTTGCTATGCGATGGATTCGTGACGCTGCTCGTAACAAGAAAGGCCAACCAATGGCTACAAAGCTCGCTGATGAAATAATCGCAGCTTCAAAAAATGAAGGTATTGCTATCAAAAAGAAAGAAGATACTCACAAGATGGCAGAATCAAACAAAGCATTTGCTCACTTCGCTTGGTAATACTAAATACTTAAAACAAAAAATCCCCAATAGGGGATTTTTTTAGTTGACTTTTATTTATGTGTATGCTATTCTTTAAATGAAGTTATTTAAAGATATTAAGGGAAGCACGCCATGGTTTTCCTGTTGGCCCTCAGAAGTACAGATTTTTAGAGCTTTTGCTGCTTTATTTTGTATGGACGAGGGTCTTTTTTTTTTGACAAAATGGTCTGTATTTTGTACCTTTAGGTAAAGAGACAAATAGTTCTAAAACATAATAAATGAAAAAGCTCATAATTGTTGTGGCTGGTGATTTTAATAATCATAGCTTCGCTCATATTATCAAAGCTGATATCAATAGCTTAGGTGAAGAATTTAAAAGAAAGAGACTACAAGATATTTTGATTTATAGTTCTACTGATGAAAATAATGTAAAAACAGCAGAAATTATAAATAAATATTTGGAAACAGAATGTTTTCAGGACGAAGAAATACTTTTTACTAAAAATATGAAATTAGCCACAAAGGACAAAGTATCAATAGTTATGGATTATTTATTAATACCGTCTCATAGCTCAGAAACAGTTATTCTTGTTGTTAATGTGAATTATGCGACAGACCTGGTTTTAGCTTGTGCTGATTTATATATTCAGAAAAAGTTAGACTTTGAAAAAAGTTTGATGCAAAGTTGTGATGCAATGGTTATTGATTTAGAGCATAAAACATTCTATAAAATGATCATTAGAACTTCATCGTTTAATAAGTTTAGTCATAAGTTGTATTAAAATTGGCTTAGTCGGGTGTCATGGCCCTGTTGTTTAGTTTTTGATTAAGCCGTCCCTCATTCAGAGTATTCTGTTTGGGGGATTTTTATTTGACTAATGTGTCCATATTTTGTATTGTTTGGGTAGATATAATAATTCTTAAAAAAATTAAGATGAAAAAGAATTTTAAGCCTATAAACTTAACTGACAAAGGTCCAATCTTTGATTTGGATGGCCATATGCCGACAGAAGAAAATTTTGCCCATGTTCTTTTAGAACTTTTTTCTAAAAAAGTATTACCAAAAACCAGAACAAAGATCACTGTACTTGTTTCTGGAATTAAATATCACAAATTTAGAGCTGGGCAATGGGATCGTGAACCTTTCCGTTATGAAGAAGAAAAAACTTACACTTTTGGTTTTCTTTGTAGAAAATGGAGAGATGATTCTGGTGGAAAAGATTTTGATCCTGAGGAATTTACAAGAGAGGCTGAGGTTCATTTTAAAATATTAGAAAAACAAGGAGATAAAAAATCAGCTTGGACTCCATATGTTTTTCATAAACAATATGAAAATGCTGTTAAAGAAGAAAATAAATATCAGCAAGAGCTTAAAAATGCCCGAGAACCTGAAACGATTAAAAAAATAATAAAGAAAAGAGAAAGTGAATATTCTAGTCCTCAATTGTACGTTGGAGGATAGTGAATAGGTTCTAAAATTAAACTGCATGTAAATGCAGTTTTTATTTGCAAAATTGAGGAAAATGTTTTATATTAAAGGTATTAGGGCTTTGGCCTTTTTTTATTAATTATTAACAATAAACATATATATGGAAAGAGATTATCCACTAGAGAAAGTTAGAAATATTGGAATTATTGCCCACATCGATGCGGGTAAGACTACTACGACAGAGCGTGTGCTTTATTACACAGGTGTTTCACATAAAATCGGTGAAGTTCACGATGGAGAAACAACTACAGACTGGATGGAACAAGAGCGTGAAAGAGGTATCACTATTACTTCTGCTGCTGTTACTTGTTTCTGGACACCGACATACGCACTGACAGACAAGAGCAAGAAACACCGTTTCAATATTATCGATACTCCTGGGCACATTGACTTCACAGTGGAAGTAAAAAGATCTCTTCGTGTACTCGACGGTGCTGTCGTCGTATTTGATGGTGTGGCTGGGGTAGAACCTCAATCAGAAACAAACTGGCGTTATGCTGACGAAGCGAAAGTTCCTCGTATTTGTTTCGTGAACAAGCTCGATCGTACAGGTGCTAGTTTCGAACACTCATTCGCAACTATCCTTGATCGTTTAAATAAAAATGCTGTTCGTTACCAAATCCCTATCGGCCTTGAAGAAAAGCATGAAGGTGTTATTGATCTTTTGAAAATGAAAGCTTATTACTTTGAAGGTGAAATGGGTAATAAAGTTATTGAAAAAGATATTCCTGAAGACATGAAATCAGATGCACAAAAGTATCATGCAGAATTGATTGAAAAAATAGTTGAGACAGATGACACAATGATGACAGAATATTTGGATGGAAAAATCCCAAGTGTTGAAGTTTTGAAAAAGACTTTACGTAAGGCTGTTATTAATAATGATATTTTCCCAGTTTTCGCTGGATCAGCATTGAAAAACAAGGGTGTACAGCTCGTACTCGATGCTGTCATTGATTACTTACCAGCTCCTACTGACATTCCTCCTATCAGTGGAATAAACGTTGACACAGAAGAACCAATGGTTCGTCATGCTTCTGATGCAGAACCTTTTTCTGCTTTGGCTTTCAAAATCGCTACTGACCCATTCGTAGGACAAATCATTTTCTTCCGTGTATATTCTGGAACTCTTTCAGCTGGAAGTTATGTTTACAATCCTCGTACAAGAAACAAAGAAAGAATCGGACGTATCTTACGTATGCATGCAAACGATCGTGAAGAAGTGAAACAAGTTTTTGCTGGAGAAATCGCAGC
>CALQZZ010000005.1 GCA_943350065.1 Candidatus Nomurabacteria bacterium | reverse complement strand
GGAATTATTTCATGGTCTGCAGTTTTAATCATTACGATCACTCTTTCAGTAATCGGTTCACTTATCTTTCTGCAAGCAGTATTACATTCTTCTTTAGATCAAATGAAAGAGAAAGTAGATATAACTATTTATTTTAATACAGGAGCACAAGATTCCGAGATGATGGCCCTAAAAGCTAATATTGAAAAATTACCAGAAGTAGCAAGTACAGAATTTGTCTCTTCAGCTGAAGCTCTGCAGACTTTCCGTGATCGTCACAAAGATGATTATCCGACAATTCAAGCTCTCGATGAAATAGGAATAAATCCACTCGGCGCCTTTTTGAATATTAAAGCAAAAGAAATAAATCAATATGAAAGTATTTCCAATTTCTTGAAGAGTGATAATGTTTTAGTTTCTGGTTCAAATTCTATTATTGATAAAGTTAATTATAATCAAAATAAATTAGTCATTGATCGTTTAAGTTCAATAATAAACGGAGCAGAAAAACTTGGTTTTATTGTGACTCTAATCTTCAGCTTAATATCTTTAATTATTGCTTACAACACTATTCGTTTGGCTATTTTTATGTCTCGTGAAGAGATTTCCGTTATGCGTTTAGTCGGAGCAAGTAAAATACGTATTCGAGGTCCATTTATGGTAGAAGGTGCTATTTATGGTTTAATAGCCACCGTGATAACAATGCTTATTTTTTGGCCATCGACAGTCTGGTTTGGTAGTCATATGACCTTATTCTTAGGAATGAATGTTTATGATTATTTTACTTCAAATTTCTTTCAAATTTTCTTTATTGTGCTATTATCAGGGATTCTGCTTGGGATGATATCTTCCTCTTTTGCAGTACGTAGGTATTTAAATAAGTAATTAAAAATAAAATGGCTAAAGAAAATACAAAATATATTTTTGTGGTGGGTGGTGTTATTTCTGGAGTAGGAAAAGGTATTACTTCTTCCTCAATTGGGCTTATCTTAAAAAATCGTGGACTCAATGTCACAGCGATAAAAATAGATCCATATATCAATGTGGATGCAGGAACAATGAATCCGACAGAGCATGGAGAAGTTTTTGTATTGGGAGATGGAGATGAGACAGATCAAGATATGGGTAATTATGAAAGATTTTTAGATGTGAATTTGACTCGTACAAACTATATGACGACTGGCCGTGTATATCAGGCTGTTATTGAAAAAGAACGCAATTTGGAATACAAAGGTAAGTGTGTCCAAGTCGTTCCTCATATTCCAATGGAAATAGTCGGACGTATTAAAAAAGCAGCTACTGATGCTAAGGCTGATGTAGTAATGATTGAAATCGGTGGTACTGTCGGAGAATATGAAAATATTTTATATTTAGAAGCTGCTAGAATGCTAAAAATTGAAAATCCTCATGATGTTATTTTTGTAATGGTTTCTTATTTGCCGACTCCTTCAAAAGTGGGTGAGATGAAAACCAAGCCGACACAGCATGCATCAAGATTGCTTAATGGTTCAGGAATTCAAGCTGATATTTTAATTGCTCGTGCTGATACACCACTTGATGAAAAACGAAAAGAAAAACTAGCAATGTTTTGTAATATTCCTATGGACCGAATAATCTCTGCACCAGATGTAGATAGTGTTTACGATATACCTTTAAATTTTGAAAAAGAAAAATTGTCTGAAAAACTTTGTGAAATAATGGGTGTAGCTTGTAAGAAACCAGATGAGAAAAATTGGCTTGCTTGGAAAAATTTCACCAAGAAGGTTCATAAAAATAAGGACACTTTGAAAATTGCTATGATTGGAAAATATTTTGAGACAGGGGACTTTGTCCTTTCTGATTCATATCTTTCTGTTATTGAGGCTGTGAAATATTCAGCTTATGCTCAAAATAAAAAGCCAGTTATTTCTTGGCTTAATTCTACTGATTTTGAAAAATCACCAGTAAAATTGAAAGAATTAAAAAACTACGATGGAATCATTGTACCTGGAGGATTCGGTTCACGTGGAATAGAAGGAATAATAAGTGTTATTAAATTTGCTCGTGAAAATAAAATTCCATATTTTGGGCTTTGTTATGGTATGCAACTTCTCGTGATTGAATATTCTAGAAATATTTTAGGTTTGAAGGATGCCAATACTGCTGAAGTAAATCCAAGCTCAAAAAATTTGGTTGTCGATGTAATGGAAGATCAAAAAGAGTTATTGAAAAAGAATGTTTACGGAGGTTCAATGCGTCTTGGTAGTTACAATGCTGTATTGGCCAAGGGAAGTATTGCAGAAAATTCTTATGGAAAGAAAGAAATAATTGAGCGCCATAGGCATCGTTATGAAGTGAATAATTTTTATGTAGAAGAGTTAGAGAAGAAAGGTTTAGTATTTTCTGGTAAATCTCCAAATGGAAAACTTATGGAAATAGCCGAATTACCTAAAAAAGTACATCCATTTTTCTTAGCTGTTCAATTTCATCCAGAATTTCTAGCTCGTCCACTCACACCTCACCCACTTTTTACAGCTTTTATAAAAGCTTGTATTAAAAATAAATAAATTATGACAAATAAAGTTCACGGTAGTAAATCTGTAATTGCAGCCCTATTGGGGAATGTAATTGTTACTTCTATTAAAACTATGGTAGCATTTTTTTCTGGTTCAGCGAGTATGTTTGCTGAAAGTGTACATAGCTTTGCTGACACTTTAAATCAATCTCTTTTACTTGTGGGTTTAAAGAGGTCAAAAAAACCAGCTGACGCTTCTCGTGGTTATGGTTATGGAATTGAAAGATTTTTCTGGTCTTTAATTTCAGCTTGTGGAATTCTTTTTATTGGAGCTGGAGTCACTGTTTATCATTCTATTGATTCTTTGATTCATTCTGGTAATAGCGAAATTCATAACTTCAGTTATATTACAGTTGTTGTTTTGATTATTTCCTTTATTATTGAGGGAATTACTTTTACCATTGCTCTAAAAGAATTAAAAGGAAAGAGAAAATTTTCAAAGAAAATTTTCTCTGATGCAGATCCTGTGACACTGGCTGTAGTATATGAAGATGGAGCCGCTGTGCTCGGTGTCCTTGTTGTTTTGTTTACTCAGTTTTTAATATATATGACAGGGAATGGAATTTATGATTCTGTGGGTGGAATAATTGTCGGACTAATATTAGGGTTTTTGGCTGTAATTTTAATTACAAAAAACCATCAATATATTATTGGAAAATCTTTAGATAAAAATGTAATAGAAGAAATTACCGAATTTTTATTGGAAGATCCTTGTATTGAAAATATTTCAGAATTTAAATCTGTCGCTGTCGATATAAATAAATACAGAATTTCTGCAACAGTAGAATGGAATGGTTCTCCACTTTATGAAGAAATTTATCATGACGGAGATTTAAAAGAAGAGTTTAATGAAATAAAAGATGATTTTGGTGAATTTGCAAAATTGATGTTTAAAATGACAGACAGAATTCCTAGGCTAGTAGGGAATCATATAGATAAAATAGAAAAGAAAATAACTGAAAAATTCCCCCAAATAGTCTATGTAGATATAGAGATAAACTAGTTTTGCACTGTTTCTAGACAAAAATTATATCAAGAGAGTATAATATAAACATGGAACAAACTAATCAAGAAAATAAAATAAATTACCAAGGTCATTATTATGGAAAAATAATTCGTTCGATTTTTATTGTCGGTGGTCTCGTGATGCTTCTTTCTTTTCCATTTTTTAGTAGTTTGATAAATTTACCAATATATATACCAATTATTACTATCATTCTTTTTGTTGTTATTGGTGGACTTATCAATCCTTTATCAAAATGGATTTTTATTGCCGGATCTATTATACCAGTACTTGCTCTGACAATGTTTGAATATTATGCTTTCAATACTTATCAAAATATTTCAAATTTAAACTCGATGAGTGTAGCATTTTTCTGGATCAACCAAGCTTTAGCCTTGATGTTTTTCTTTGCTACATATCTATCAGTCAAAACCCTCCGCGCAATGATGCAAGGCAAAATGGTTGACGATACTGAATAATATTGCTGCCAGACCTGGACTCGAACCAAGATAGTCTCCTTCAGAGGGAGATGTCCTACCATTAGACGATCTGGCAATACTTTAACAGTAGCTTAAAAAGGCTAATTATTCAACTTTATTTTATTATTGTGCTATTATAGTACAATAAAATGATTCCAAAAATAACGAACATTATCCGTTTTATCAGGGAAACTATTAAACATCCACAACAAAATGGTGCTATTGCTCCGAGCTCTAAAAAACTCGCAACACTAATTACAGAAAAAGCTGAACTAGATAATGCAAAAGTAATTGTGGAAATAGGTTCTGGTGACGGTGTTTTTACTAAAGAAATTTTTAAAAAAATTAATAATAAAGTTCCTTATTTTGCCATTGAAATTAATAAATTTTTTGTTGATCAATTTAAAAAAACTTATCCAAATTTAACAATCTATCATGATACAGCTCAAAATATTGATAAGTGCTTAGTAAAGTCTGGACATACAAAATGCAACCGAGTTATTTCTGGTCTTCCTTGGACAGCCTTTGACGAAAAAATGCAAAAAGATATTATTACAAAAATTTATGACTCACTAGAAGTTGGAGGAATTTTTGTTACCTTCTCTTATTATCCTTTGAATAATTTACCAGATGGAAAGGCTTTTCATAAAACATTGAATAGTTTATTTAAAAGTGTAAATAAATCTGAAGTTGTCTTAAATTTCCCTCCAGCCTTTGTATACATTTGTAGAAAATAATTAATTCACACAGACTTCATTATTCTGTGGTACAATAAGCTTAATATGAAAAATTTCTTAAATACAATAAAATTGTACGTGTTTGGGCATAAAATTTTGAGTGTTATTTTATTAATAGTACTTATTTTTATTGGACGTTATGTTTATCAAAAAGTTACTAGTACTGCCGGTGATACTAGATATATCACTACTAAGGTTGAAAAAGGCACTATTATTGTTTCTGTTACTGGTACAGGTCAAGTGAGTACTTCCGATCAAATTGATATCAAGCCAAAAGTTTCTGGTGAAATAACTTGGGTTGGTGTTTCTGCTGGTCAAACAGTCAGCCAAGGTCAATCTCTTCTTAATATTGATTCCAAAAATGCACAAAAAGCTGTACGTGATGCACAAGTAAATCTCGAAGGTGCAAAGATTTCTTTAGAAAAATTAAAAATACAAAATTCAAATCAAAATTTAAGTGCTGATTTATTAAAAGCTTATGATGATGCTATTAGTTCTGTCGCTGTGACATTTTCTGATTTAACATCTCAGCTAAACGGGTTGGATACTATTTTAGCACAACAAAATCTTTCCGATAATGTCGCACGAGTCAGTGGTACTACAGCTTTAAATTATAGAAATAAAGCAGAGTCTTCATACTATGAAGCCAAGAATTCATTTGAAAAAAGTAGAATAAATTTTGTTGGTATTAATCGTAACTCACCAAAAGCTGATATTGAAAACATTTTAAATAAAACATACGATACGACTTCTATTTTAATTGATGCTATAAAAAATACTAAAAATTTTGTAGATTATATTGCTGAAGATACCAATACTGTCACTACGTTTATTTCTAATCAATCTACGCTCGCGTCTTATCTTGATGCAATGAATAGTCATTTTTCTAGTCTTAGTTTGATTAAAAAGACTATTCAAGATAGTAAAGATTCTTTTTCAAATAGTGATTTAGATATTCAGTCAGCAGAATTAAGTATCAAACAAAAAGAAAATGCATTGCAAGATGCAAAAGATAATTTAGCAGATTACACTGTCCGAGCACCTTTTTCTGGTGTAATTACTGTTTTAAATGCAAAACTTGGTGATACTGTGCCGTCTACAGTGGCAACTATTATTACAAATCATCAGCTAGCTGAAATATCTTTAAACGAAGTAGATGTTGCTAAAATAAAAATTGGTGAAAAATCTACTCTCACTTTTGATGCAATTCCTGATTTGAGTATTTCTGGAAAAGTGGAAGAGGTTGATTCTGTCGGAGCTATTGCTTCTGGAGTCGTTACTTATAATATTAAAGTGAGTTTTGATACTCAAGATTCCAGAGTGAAACCTAGTATGAGTGTGTCAGCAGCGATTATTACTGATATCAAACAAGATGTATTGCTTGTGCCAAATAGCTCAGTGAAATCAAATAATAATGGTAGTTACGTAGAAATGTTTAATGCACCATTACCCAAAGCTACTGATGGATTACAGGGAAGTATTTCAACAATTACTCCAAATAAAATTCAAGTTCAAGCAGGTTTATCAAATGATTCACAAACAGAAATTATTTCAGGAATTAAAGAAGGAGATGAAGTGGTTTCTCGTACTATTTTACCTTCAGCAGTCAAATCAGCTACTACGACCCCTAGTCTTTTTGGTTCTTCATCCGGAAGTGGAAATAGAGCTCCTACAGGTACTACTCCTCGTGGTAATTAAAATAAGATGATTGAAGTAAAAGATTTAACAAAAACATACAAGACAGGTGATGTAGAATTTCAAGCCTTGAAAGGCGTGAGTTTTACAATTGCTGATGGAGAATTTGTGGCTATTATGGGTCCATCTGGATCTGGTAAATCAACACTGATGCATATTTTAGGAGCACTGGATAATCCTAGTAGTGGAACTTATTTTTTAGATGGAAAAAATATTGCATCTTTTTCTGACGATGAGTTAGCAGATATTCGCAAAGATAAAATTGGTTTCGTTTTTCAATCTTTTAATTTACTTCCTAGAACTACAGTTTTACGAAATGTAATGTTGCCAATGGTTTATGATGGTATTCCAGTTGAAGAAAGAGAAAGTAGAGCTAAACATGCATTAATTGCTTCTGGACTTGATGAAGAACATTTTCTGCATCTTTCAAATCAAATTTCTGGTGGACAAATTCAACGTGTGGCTATTGCTCGGGCTCTTGTAAATGATCCATCACTTATTTTAGCTGATGAACCGACAGGGAATTTGGATTCTAAAACAGGAGAAATCGTTCTGGGTACTTTTGAAAAATTAAATAAAGAACTTGGACGAACAATTATTTTAATTACACATGAGCAAGATGTGGCTGAACATGCAGATAGAATTATCTTTATTAAAGATGGTCAAATTTTGTATGATAAACCAACACAAAAGAAATTGGCTAAAAAATAATATGAAAACTACAGATATATTACATGAAACATATTCTTCACTTCTTGCGAACAAGGCTCGGTCTGGTTTGACGATGCTAGGTATTATTATTGGTATTGCTTCTGTAATAGCGATGATTTCGATTGGTAATGGAGCAAAGGCTTCCATTCAATCAAGTATTGAAGGTCTTGGTTCTAATCTTTTAACAATTCTTCCAGGGATTGTGCAACCAGGTAGAGGAATTGTTTCCTCTGGAAGAGGTACAGCACAAACTTTAAAAAATACAGACATTGCTGTAATTCAATCGCTCGACGGTATAGGTGCTATTTCTCCAGAGGCCTCAAGACGTTTTCAAATTGTTGCTACAGGGAATAATACCAATACGACTGTGACTGGAGCAACTCCTGAATATATGACTGTACATAATCTTGTGATTGGTGATGGATCATTTATTTCTGATTCTAACCAAAGAAGTATTGGTCGGCAAGCAGTCCTAGGTGCTACTGTTGCTACAGACCTTTTCCCTGACCAAAGTCCTATTGGTAAATCAATTCGTATTAATAAAGTAAATTTTACTGTTATTGGAGTCGTTGCGGCTAAAGGTGGCGCAGGATTTTCTGGACCAGATGATATGGTTTTTGTACCACTTTCGACAATGCAAAAAATTCTTTCTGGTGTAGATTATCTTTCTACAATGTCAGTTAGTGTTACCAATAAAGATGATATGAGTGCTGTAAAAGATACTGCTACGGTTGCGCTTCTCAATAAACATAATGTGGCTGAAGCAGATTTTTCAATTATTTCTCAAGAAGATATTTTAGGGACACTTTCACAAGTGATAAATACTTTTACGATTTTTCTCGCAGCGATTGCCTCAATCTCTTTGCTTGTCGGAGGAATTGGAATTATGAATATGATGCTGACGACTGTGACTGAACGTACAAAAGAAATTGGTTTACGAAAAGCTATCGGGGCGAAAAGACGAGATATAAATATGCAATTTTTAGCTGAAGCTGTAGCTCTGACTTTTACTGGAGGAGTAATAGGCGTGATTTTGGGTTGGCTGATATCATTTGGTGTGAGTGCGACAGGACTAGTACAAACGCAAGTCTCACTTTCTTCTGTTCTTTTGGCTTTCGGTGTGTCGGCTTTGATTGGAATAATTTTTGGATATTATCCTGCTCGTCGTGCAGGAATGTTGAATCCGATAGATGCTTTGAGATACGAATAGTTTCTTCATTAAAAGCTTGACATTTTAGGTAAAAGGGTATATAATAGAAGTATAAATTTCGTTCTTTTAAAAGGTTGTTTTTGGGGTTATTTATATGATTTTAGTTAGTTTAATCGTATCCATAACCCCCAAAACATAAACAATTTAAAACGGGGATAAAAATGAAAAACATTAATAATTTTCTAAATTTGATACCTGGTTTAGGTGAAAAATTTGAACAAAATCCCGAAAGGACTTATAAGATTTTGGAATTAGTAAAAGAGGGTAAGGATGAGGAACTTAAATTGTTTCTGGAAACCAAATTCTTTTTTGGCACAAAACTGATTGACGATGGAATCGTTATCACACCTTATGCTGGTCCTGAAAAAACCAACAAAGAGTTGCTTGATAAATACATTTCAATCGCCAGAGAAAAAGGTTTCACTTTTTATTACAATAACGCTACTACTGGTTACGATAGCGATATCGATAATTGGAAGGTGTTAGAGGAAAAAGTAACCGAAAGCCCGAAAGAAATTTACTTGCCTATATTGCCGAAAGGTAGTATGACTCAAAAGGAAATGTTTGAGCAGGCAAAACTTTCTGGAAAGAATCATTTGCATTCAGTTTCTACAGCCATCAGGTTGGAGATAGCTTTAATGCAAAAAGATTTTTTTACACCGGGGCAGGAAAATGGAAGTTGGGTACCAGTCTTTTTAGATAGTTTCAAAAAAGATGGTGTTCCGTGCAGGCTCAGCTTCGGTTTGGGTTCGGATGGCCGGCTCCGTGTGAACGTGATCGAGGTGCGCGAGCAGGGCTTGTGGTTTAGTCCTCGTGTAGGTCTTCCGCTCAGCAACAAGCTCTCGGAAGCTTAGCCCCTATTATTTTGAACCTTTGATTCTTTGACACTATGTCACTTGGATCAAAGGTTTTTTTTGATATACTTAATTTTGTATCGTACTTTCGATATGGACATGTGCTGTATCGAGTCGATACAAGAATTTTTGTCACGAGATTTTATGATGGTCATGAACTGTCATAACAGGGTGTAAAAATTCTTTTAAATAAAAATTTTTGTTGGTAAAGAAAATTGGTGAGATTCTAATTCTCCAAATAATATACAATATCGACTACATAGAAATATGATGAAGATATGGTGGTACAGATGATTTTCTTTACAAGTTCCGTGCAGGCTCAACTTCGGTTTGAATTCGAATGGCAAGCTCAATGTGAACGTGAACAAGGTGAACGAGCAGAACAAGTGGAATAGTCCTCGTGTAGGTCTTCCGCTCAGCAACACAATATTTTCTCCTATTATTTATTTAGTAGGAGTTTTTATTTGTTCAATTTTTCTTTCAACGTCTTTTCTCCAGCCATATAGCATTTTACCTAAGTCATTTAATCTTGTAGAAATTTCTTCATATTGTTTATTTTGAATTAATTTATTTTCCCAGCAAATAGTTATCAAAAATTTTGCACTATCTAATCGTGTCATAATATATGTTAATTTTTCTAGTTTTGTCGTTCCACTAGAATAATATGCATGGTAAGATGTTTCTATAATGTCGAGTAAAATATTATTAATGCGTGATATGATAGTGGTGCGGTGAATTTTTGGAATATGAATACTAATCAAGAGCCACAATTTAAAAGTTTGCTTGATATGATCGATAATCGAAGTGGTATTGGTTGTTCGGGGGGGGGTGCTGTTCATAGTTACAATGATATCATATCTATCGAGAATTTATTTTTGGCATGGCAGGAATTTATAAAAAACAAAAAGAATAAAAAAGATGTCCAAGAATTTTCATTAAAACTTTCTCAAAAAATTTTTAAATTACATGAAGATCTCAAAAACAAAACATATAAACATAGTAGTTACGAAGCATTTAAAATAAATGACCCAAAACCGAGAGATATACACAAAGCTAGTGTCAAAGACCGTCTTTGCCACCATGCAATATATAGAATATTATATCCATATTTCGATAAGAAATTCATTTACGATTCATATTCCTGTCGCATAGGAAAGGGAACACACAAAGCAATATATAGATTTGAAAGTTTCATAAATAAAGTCAGTAAAAACAATACAAAAACGTGTTGGGTTTTAAAATGCGATATCAGAAAATTTTTCGCGAATATCGACCATGAAATTTTAAAGAATATTTTGACGAAACATATACAAGATATAGATACGCTTAATCTTTTAGAAAATATCATAGATAGTTTTTCTTCCAACCCCATAGGCAAGGCCTATGGGGTAAATAACTCACCACTCATAGCGATAGTAAAGACTGGTGAGTGTGCAAAGTTCGACTTTAAACACTTTAAACAAAAACAAAAGTTAACAAACTCAGCGATAGCAGAGAATGTTAACAATGAGAAGGGATTACCATTAGGTAATTTAACAAGTCAGCTTTTGGTAAATATTTATATGAATGAATTCGATCAGTATGTGAAAAGAGGATTGAAAGTGAAATACTATATACGGTATGCTGATGATTTTGTGATATTGTCACAGGATAAAAAGTATTTGGAAATAATACAAACAGAAGTTGCAAATTTTCTGAAAGAAAATTTGCAACTGGAACTGCATTCAGACAAAGTCTTTATTAAAACTATTTATTCAGGGGTGGATTTTCTTGGTTGGGTGCATTTTCCTACACATAGGGTTTTGAGAAATACTACAAAGAAAAGGATGCTTAGAAATTTAAAAAATAATGAAAATACTAAGGCTTCGTATTTAGGAATGCTTAGTCATGGGAATAGTTTTAAATTGCAAAATAGTATCTACGCTATAACTGAGATGTAAATTAATAATATGGAGCTTTTTTTGTTTTTCTGCTAAGATAGAGTTTATATTATGGATTTAAAGAAAATTAGAAATTTTAGTATTATCGCTCATATTGACCACGGGAAATCTACCTTGGCTGATAGAATGCTCGAAATAACTCATACTATTGAAACTCGTAAAATGCGTGACCAAGTTCTTGATTCTATGGAGCTTGAACGTGAAAGAGGAATCACTATTAAAATGCAACCAGTGCGTATGGAATTCAAATCTGGCGGTGAAAATTACGTCTTAAACCTTATTGACACCCCTGGGCATATCGATTTCTCATATGAGGTTTCTCGTGCTTTAAAGGCCGTAGAAGGGTCTATTTTGCTCGTTGACTCAACTCAGGGAGTTCAGGCTCAAACACTCACTACGCTCGCTATGGCTCGTGAAGGGGGTCTTAAAATCATTCCCGTCCTCTCAAAAATAGACTCACCATTATCTCGTGTAGAAGATGTCAAAGAAGAAGTTATAAAGCTATTGAATTGTGATCCAGATGAAATTCTTTTAGTGTCAGGACGCACCGGTGAAGGTGTGGAAAATCTATTGAATGAAGTCATAAAAAGAGTGCCACCTCCAGTCGAAACTTTTATAGACACCACTAGTTGCCGTGCACTTATTTTTGATTTTAAATATTCAAATCACAAGGGTGTGATTGTTTATGTGCGAGTTCTTGATGGAAAAATTTCCAAAAATGAAAATTTACTTTTTTCTGTTTCTAAAGAAAAATTTACTTCACTCGAAGTTGGAACATTTTCTCCAGAAGAAACTCCTTGTGAATTTTTAAAAGCAGGTGAGACAGGATATATTGTGACTGGTATTAAAAAGCCTGGTATTGCGAGCGTCGGAGATACTATTACATTATTGAAAAATCCATTGCCAGAACTTTCTGGATATATGCAACCTCGCCCTGTCGTCTGGGCTTCAGTTTTCCCTGAAGATGCAGATCAATTTAACGATTTGAAAGCAGCCCTCGGCAAACTTCGTCTTTCGGATTCCTCTTTTTCTTATGAAGAAGAATCTTCTGGATCACTCGGACGTGGTTTTCGTTGTGGTTTTCTTGGTATGCTTCATTTGGAAATTGTTATTGAAAGATTGAAAAGAGAATTTAATTTGGCCTTAGTAGTGACTACTCCATCTATTACTTATGAAGTGACTTTAAATAATGGTAAAAAAGAAAAAATATATTCACCATATTTCTTTCCTGAAGAGGGAAACATAAAAGAAGTTTTTGAGCCTTGGGTTTTTGTAAAAATTATTACTCCATCCATCTATCTCGGTCCAATAATGCAATTGCTTTTTGTGCATGAAGCAGAAGTGGGTGAGACAGAAAGTTTTGGAGACAATCGCTCATCAATATCACTCAAAATGCCACTACGTGAATTGATGCGAAACTTTTTTGATGAATTGAAATCTGTCTCTTCTGGCTATGCTTCTATTTCCTATGAAATTGCTGAAATGCGTGAAGCCAATGTGACTCGTTTAGACTTGCTTGTAGCTGAAGAAATTATCCCAGCTTTCTCTCGAGTTGTATCTAGAAAAAGAGTTCAAGAAGATGCTGAAGAAGCCGTAGAAAAATTACACAAACTTTTACCTAGACAAATGTTTGCGACAAAAATCCAAGGTAAGGCATTGGGAAAAATTATTTCTTCAAAAACTACTCAAGCTTTTATGAAAGATGTGACCCAGCATATGTACGGAGGAGATATTACTCGTAAAATGAAACTTCGAGAAAAACAAAAGAAAGGTAAAAAGAAGATGAAAGAGCGTGGACGCGTAAATATACCTCAAGAGGTTTTTCTTAAGATGATGAGAAGTGGGGAAAATTAAGATAGAGCTTTAAGCTCTATCTTAACGGAATATTGGTGTATAAAGTAAGATCATACTAACGATTATAAAGACGCATAAAACTGTCCAGATAACTTGTATTTTCTTTTTGTGTTTCTTGTGTAAAAGCATATACTTATATTAGCAAATTATGAAGAATTTTCAAGAGCAAAATATTTTTAGTAGAATTATACATTCCAAACTTGGTCTGATTTTTTTGGCTATTTTTATTATATTTTTCAGCTGGAATGTCATAAGATTTGCTGGAAAAGATAAAGAAATTATTAAAAATAAAAATATATCAGCAGACAAAATAACACAATTACAACAAGAAAAAGATAGACTGACAAAAGATATAAACAATCTAAATACACAGAGCGGTGTAGAAGAAACGATTCGTGACAAATTCGGTTTGGCGAAAGAGGGTGAGGGGATGATCGTGGTAGTAGATAATCAAGACCAAACAACTGATCCAAATATTCAAGCAAATACTACTATTTTGTCTAAAATAAAAGGGTGGTTTAAATAAAATACTTTATGATATAATGTAAGTCTTAATAATTAATTTTAAATAATTTATGAAAAACGTAACAATATATTCAACACCGACATGTCATTTTTGTCATTTAGCAAAGGACTTTTTTAAGGCAAATAACGTGGCTTATACAGAATATGATGTAGCTGCAGATATGGAAAAGAGGAAAGAGGTCGTTGAAAAAAGTGGCCAAATGGGTGTGCCAGTGATAATCATAGGGGAAGACCTAGTCGTAGGTTTTAACAAGCCAAAAGTAGCTGAATTGCTCGGAATTAGTATTTAATATTTTTTGTGCCCTCGGTACGAATCGAACGTGCATCTATTCCTTAGGACGGAACTGTTCTATCCATTGAACTACGAGGGCATAAGGCTAATTTAGCACAATATTGGCTTTTTTCCTATATTTTGCTATCATATATCTATGAATCCAGAAGAGAAACAAATGTTGCAAGAAGCTTTAACCCTTTCTAGGGATAATAATTCTATTCTTCGTACAATGAGAAGAAATCAACGTTGGGCATCTGTGATGCGTGTTATTTACTGGGTCATAATCATAGGTATTTCTTATGGTGCATATGTTTACACACAGCCGTATTTAGACAAAGCTGCTACTCTTTTCAAATCTTCCCAAGCTCAGCTTGATAGTTTGAAAGGTTTGAGCGATAAATTTAAATATTAGTTTTTAAGCCAAGATAGCTGTTTTGATAGATAACGCCGTTAGTAAAATATTGCTAAGATCGCTGTTTTGGTAGGCATACGCAAATTAGCAAAATTATAGTAATATTAAAAAATAAAATATATTGCCAAGATAGCTCAGTTGGTAGAGCGCTCCCCTGAAGAGGGAGATGTCCCCAGTTCAAATCTGGGTCTTGGCACCAGATGATTATATTAGACTATAAAATTCATTTATTATGGGATTCGATAATATAAAACAATTCAATAGAATTGAAGCTCAAAATATTGAAGAACATGGTGAAAAAATAAAAAATGAAATTAAAAAAATTCAGTTATTTTATGCTGATAGTTTATACAAAAAAT
>CALQZZ010000004.1 GCA_943350065.1 Candidatus Nomurabacteria bacterium | reverse complement strand
TGCGTGAGCATGATATCGAGCCAGCAATCACTGCTAGTACTGGTATAGCTGCCACGCATATAGGTGGAATGACGATACACTCTTGGTGTGGAATAGGAATAAAAGAATCTTTGTCTGCACAAGAGCTCGACAAAATAGCTAGTAGTGAATATGTAAATCGTCGTATTAGAAAAACAAAAGTTCTCATTATTGATGAGATCTCAATGCTTCGGGCTGATACTTTAGATATGGTGGATGCGGTGTGTCGGGAAATAAAACAAACTAGTGAAGCTTTTGGTGGAATTCAAGTCATTCTCGTTGGAGATTTTTTTCAGCTTCCACCAATTTTTAAAAGAGAAATAGCAACTAAACAAAATGCACTCCTTCAAGAAAAAAAGGCGCATTTTGCTTATGAATCAAATTCTTGGAAAAGATTGAAACCTGTGGTGTGTTATATTTCTGAACAGCACCGTCAAGACGATAAAGCCTTCCTTGAATTACTTTCAGCTATTCGATCTGATACTGTTGAAGAAGAACATTATGAATATATGAAAGAGCGTTTTATTGAAAAGACAGAAATTCCAGAAAATACAACGAAATTATATTCACATAATTTAGATGTTGATAAGGTAAATGATGTAATGCTTGAAAAAATAAATGATGAAGAAAGTATTCCATTTATTATGGATAGTGAGGGAAATGAACATCTTATTACAATGTTAAAAAAGGGTTGTTTGTCTCCAGAGGTTTTAAATTTAAAAAAGGGAGCAGTAGTCATGTGTACAAAAAATAATATAAAAGAGCATTTTGTGAATGGAACTCTCGGTATTGTAGAAGACTTTGATTCTATTTCTGGAAATCCAATTATTATAACTAGAAGCGGAAAAACCATAGAGATAGCTCCGATGGATTGGGTTGTAGAAGAAAATGGAAAAATAAAAGCACAAATTTCTCAAATTCCACTCCGCTTAGCTTGGGCTGTGACAATACATAAAAGTCAGGGTATGAGTATGGATGCCGCTGTAATGGACCTCTCAAATGTTTTTGAATTTGGTCAGGGTTATGTCGCTCTTTCTCGTGTGCGTAGACTTTCTGGTGTTTATCTACTAGGTATCAATCATCAAGCACTCAAAGTGCATCCGTTGATTTTAGAACAAGATAAAATCTTCCGAAAAGAATCCGATGCGGCTGAAAAAACTTTTGGTAAATTATCAAAAACTGAGCTTAGTAAAATGCATAAAAACTTTGTCGTCGCTTTGGGTGGAGAGTGGAAAGAAGATAAAAAGAAAAAAACTGAGCAAGGGGAGTCCTTGCTCAAAAAAGAAAGAAATCATTTTGATAAACTTCGTGAGACAAATCCAAATGCTTTTAGAAAATGGACACTCGAAGATGAAGAAAAACTAGCACTAGAATTTAAAAATGGAAAATCAATCGAAGACCTTTGTGAAATTTTTGGCCGCCAAGTTGGTGGTATAAAATCTCGCCTAGTCAAACTCGGATTAATTGAAGATGATTATAAAAAACCTGAAAAATAAAAGAATAAGTAGTATTGTTGTCGAAAATTAGACAGAGGAGTATAATTAAATTATTAATATTAATTAAGGTTTTTATCTTTTTAAAAAAATATGAACAAGCTATTAAAAATGTCTTCAGTGTTTGCTATTGTTGCCGGAATTATTTTAGTCGTCGGTGGTATTTGGGGTATTAGTTTTACTCATGAAAATATTTCACGAGAAAAAATTGTAACTGCAGAAGATTCTGCAATGCCTGGTGTCCCTCTTAGTGGTCCTAGATCATTAAGAGCTCAAGCAGATATTATTCGTGAACATACATTAAAAACAACTGGTGGAAAAACATACGCAGAAATGCCAAGACAAATTCCACAATTGGATGCATCTGGTAAACCAGCCTTAGATGAAAATGGCGAGCAAATAATGGTAAACAATGCTCCTCGTGATCTTTGGGTCACAGCGACTACTTTGACTACAGCTCTAAATTTAGCAATTTTTACTTATGTATTTTCTTCTTTAGTAATTTTATTAGGTCTTATTTCACTATGGACTGGTTTTCTTTTTCATTCACTAAGAAAACATTATTAAAATAAAAAAATAATAATATTAGCAAATAAGCCATTTTTTTCATATAATAACTATATGAAAAAAATGGCTTATTATGTTTTACCTGCTTTTGCCTTACTGGGGCTTATTGTCGGTTTTATATTTCATATTTTAGATAAAAATGGTTTTGATAGCTATGTCTGGATGGCTACTATTATTATCGGTTTAATTCCGCTTGTTTGGAAAATTCTCAAAGATATTTTTAGTGGGCATTTTGGTATCGATTTGATTGCGATAATAGCTATTATCGCATCTGTCAGTATGGGGCAATATTTGGCTGGTAACATAGTTTTGTTAATGCTTTCGGGAGGTGAGGCTCTAGAAGCTTATGCTTTAAAGAGAGCTAGAAAAGAATTGTCGTCACTTATTTCAAATGCTCCGACTTTTGCCCATATAAAAAAAGATGGCAATTTGATAGATGTGAATGTGTCCGAAGTAAAAGTAGGAGATATTATTTTAATTAAAACAGGGGAAATAGTAGCCGCTGACGGTATCGTTATTTTAGGAGAATCACAAATAGATGAATCTGCTTTGACTGGTGAGAGTATACCAGCAGAAAAAAAAATCGGTTCTAGTGTTTTTTCTGGAAGTGTAAATAAGAGTCAAATTTTAGAAGTTGAAGTCATAAGAAAACCATCCGAGAGTAAATATGAACAAATTATTAAATTAGTAAAACAAGCCGAAGAAAATCGTGCACCTGTCGTGCGTCTAGCTGATAAATATAGTGTGTGGTTTACTGGCGTTACTTTTATCATTGCTCTCATTGCGTGGTTTTTGGCAAAAGATTCAGTGCGACTCCTCGCTGTGCTCGTCGTCGCTACACCTTGCCCGCTCATTTTAGCTACACCTATTGCTATGATTTCTGGAATCAGCCGAGCCGCAAAAAGGGGAATTATTGTGAAAAATGGTGGCGCATTGGAAACTCTTGCTGAAACGAGTGCTTTTATTTTTGATAAGACAGGTACACTCACACTGGGCCAGCCTGAAATTGTCGATGTTATTCCTTTTGGTAAAGGAAAAAATGAAGTTCTTAGAATTTCTGCATCATTAGACCAATTATCACTGCATGTGCTCGCTAGATCATTGCAATCCCATGCATTAAAAAATAATATAGAATTATCTATACCTACAAATTTTAAAGAAAATTTTGGTGAAGGCGTCAGTGGAGATATTGACAACAAGACTTTCTTTTTTGGGAAATTAAAATTTCTAGAACAAAATGGAATATCTATTTCAAAAGATATTTTAGATAATCATGCAAATTTTCAAGCCAAAGGAAATATAGCTGTATATTGTGGTGATAAAAATGGTATTTTGGGAATTGTAATTTTTGCAGATGTTGTACGTCCGGAGACGAAAAATCTTTTCTCAAATTTAAAGCAAAGAGGTTTGGATAAAATAGTGATGCTCACAGGTGATAAAAAATCAGTCGCGGAATTAATCGCAAAAGAATTAGGTATTGATGATGTTCACGCAGAAGCACTACCTGAGAATAAAGTATTTGAAGTAGAAGATCATCAAAAGCAATTTGGAAAAGTGGCTATGATAGGTGATGGAGTAAATGATGCTGCAGCATTGGCGACGGCTGACGTGGGTATTTCTATGGGTCAGCATGGTAGTAGTGCTTCTTCTGATAGTAGTGACATTGTGATTATGGTAGATAATTTAGAGCGAGTAGGTGAGGCATATCACATTGCAAAAAATACATTGAGGATTGCTAAGCAAGGAATTTTCTTTGGTATCGGTGTGAGTATTATCCTAATGATTATCGCAGCCTTTGGTTATATTTCTCCTATCTATGGAGCTTTGATTCAAGAAGCTTTAGATGTGTTAGTTATTCTCAATGCATTACGTGTGAGTTTTGTATAGGATTTTAGGGTTTTTGTGCTATAATCAAAAAGTGCAATTATAAAGTAATGCCTAGGCTTCGGCAGGGCAAATTATGAATTAATATATGGCTACAGTTTTAAAAGCATTGTGTATGAAGTGTAGAACAGAAAATAAACCAACTATGCGTGATATGGTGAACCCAGTCGTTACAAAAAATGAAAAAGGACGTTATAGTGCAAAAGGTACTTGTGCTGTCTGTGGAGGTAATATGTTTAAATTTATGTCTGCAGCTGATGGCGAGGCAATGATGAAATAAATTTTAAAAAACTAGAACAAAAAAATCCCTATCGGGGATTTTTTTGTTCTAGTAAAGGTTGAAAATTAGGTAATGATTTTTTTCTGTGTTAAGGTTATGCCATAGTCGCAGATTACTAGAACTCTAAAAAATAAATTTTTATGGATACAGAAGAAACAAAGGTAGAAGGAGAAGCGACTCCAGTAGAAACTCCAGTTGAAACACCAGCTGAAGAAACTCCTGCAGAAGAAACAACAACAGAAGCTGCTGCATAGCAGATCAAAAAAAGACCTTCGGGTCTTTTTTTGATTGTGGTAGAATTAGTGAATGGAATTAAATAATCTTACAGAAGAAGAAAAGAAAGTGATAATAGATAAAGGAACAGAAATGCCTTTTGTGGGTGGGTATGTGAACAACAAAGAGACTGGTGTGTATGTCTGCCGACAATGTAATGCACCACTTTATAATTCAAAAGATAAATTTGAAAGTACTTGTGGCTGGCCGAGCTTTGACGATGAGATACCAGGTGCAGTGAAGAGAACTCTCGATGCTGATGGAATTCGTACAGAAATAACTTGTGCAAAATGTGGCGGACATTTGGATCATGTTTTCGAAGGGGAACACCTGACAAATAAAAACATCCGTCATTGCGTGAATTCAATCTCATTAAAATTTATAGAAGGGAAGTAAATTTTATAGAAATTACTAAAAATTACCTTATTTATCAAGCTTAAAATAGCTTGACTTTTAGCCTTAAAGGTGCTATACTTGATATAGTTAAAGTTATTTGAAAAGAGGTTGTTTTTCGACTTGTTGTTTGGTTTTAGATATTCATTTTATGGATTTTTGGAACCAAACAATAAAGTTTGGATTAAACAATTTAAATAAATAAATTAAAAAACAGAAAAATGAAAGTAAAAAATGGATTGATAATTATCGCACTAGGTGCTTTGGTTATCGCAAACGTGTTCACTTTGCCAGAAGTGATAATTATGGGTTTTATTGTAGTGTATTTTGCACTTGTCGCTTTACTGATAGCAGTAAACTTCGACAAAAATTTACAATTCATTGAAACTCCGGTTCTTTTAAAGCAAACTGACATTGTCACCATTCGCGAAGAATGGAAACAATTCTACAAAAATCATTTCAATTGGGATGTGGATTTCACTAATGTAGTGATTCCGCCAATGCCGACAAATGGTAAATGGAGATTGTTATTTATTCCGAAAGGAATGAAACCAAGTATTGCATTTGCAATGTGCACAAAACTTTTCAAGACATGGTCATATTATGACGACTTGGATGATGCAATTACAGAAAATGCTCGCAAAACTGCTGTAAACTATGCAGTATGGGTTCGTGATGAAGTAGAACCAGATATTGAAACATTAGGACAATCTACTCGCAAGGCAGATCCTGATATGAAATTCGGTATCACTTTACTGGAAAGAATTATTTTTGAGATCAAGTATTTCACTGAAACAGGTGGACATCTTGATATCAAAGGAATTACTTTTTGTAGCGGTTCTCGCGATTCTGGTGGCAATGTTCCGGACGTGTTTTGGGGCGATGACAGGTTCAGGGTGGACTGGCGCCGCTTGGTCAATTCGTATTCGGGTTATGGTATCCGTTCAGCAGTTGCTCTTTAGTTTTTTAACTTTTTATCTTAAATCAGTCTTTACATAGTAAAGACTGATTTTTTTTTGTGCTAAAATTAAAAAATGACTAAAAAAGCATATTTTGCAGGTGGGTGTTTTTGGGGATTACAGGATTTAATTCGGAAACAGCCGGGTGTTATAAAAACTCGTGTCGGCTATACTGGTGGAAAGAATGAGAATCCTACTTATGAAAATCATGAAGGTCATGCAGAAGCAGTTGAGATAGAATATGACACAGAGAAAACTTCATACAAAAATTTGCTTAATTTCTTTTTTCAAATTCATAATCCAACGACACTAAATCAGCAGGGGAATGATAAAGGTACTTCATACCGATCTGCTATTTTTTATAGTAATGAAGAAGAGAAAAAAGAAGCTGAAGATTTTATAAAAATTGTGAATGATTCAAAACGCTGGCCGGGTCCAGTCGTCACGACACTCGAGCCTTTTACAAAGTTTTGGGAGGCAGAAGACTATCATCAAGATTATCTGGAAAAGAATCCAGGAGGGTATACATGTCATGCTATATGGTTCGATAGTTATTTAAAATAGCCTTATTTAAGCCTGCCCCGAAGGAAGTAATCTTTCCTTCGGGGTTATCCACAGCTTTGTTGTTGACTGTGAACGCTCGTTCACGTATACTTAGTATATTAGAAATAACCAAAAAAATATATGAGCAAAGAACAATATTTAAAAATCATCAATAAGGAATTGCAAAAGGTTAACAAGAAGATCGATGTAAAAATCGTAAAAGGTGAGCAATATTTTCGTGAAGCTCGTGAGCACAAAATGCTTTTAAGAAAAGCTCGACAATTTAATGGACAAGGGTTTCTTGGTAGACTTTTTTCCTTTCAATTTTCCTTTCGTTAAGAGAAATAAAAGTAAAATAAAAACGTGATACAATAAATCTATGCAAAACGATTACAAAGACAAACTAAATACTTTCTATTCAAAGAACAAAAGGATGCCGACATACACAGAAATGATGAAGCTGTTTTCTTTCAAGTCCAAAAATGCCGTAGCCCGAGTCGTCGATAAAATGATCGAAGCCGGACTCGTCGCAAAGGACCACCTCGGTCGTTTGATCCCCGACAAATTTTTAAATGAAGTAGTAATGCTCGGTTCTGTAAAAGCCGGATTTCCGAGTGATGTCGAGGAGCAAACTTTTAATGATACAGTAAACCTAGATGATTTTTTAATAGAGAAAAAAGACTCCACATATATGCTCGAAGTGGATGGTGATTCTATGATCGACGCACATATTAAAAATGGTGATATGGTTCTCGCTGAACGTACAAATAAAGCCAAAGATGGCGACATTGTGATAGCTGAAGTAGATGGCGAATTTACAATGAAATATTTTAAACAAAAGGGCGACAAAGTTTGGCTTGAACCAGCAAATAAAGATTTCAAACCAATCTATCCTAAATATGATTTAAAAGTCACAGCTATTGTAAAAGCTGTCATTAGAAAATACTAAATTAGAAAATATTTGAATTTTCTGCTAGTATGACTATATGAAGATAACTTCTGCAAAATTCGTCAAAGGAGTCGTAGGTGACGACGAAATTCTCGGCAATGGCATTCCGCAGATTGCTTTTATTGGGCGTTCCAATGTCGGTAAATCAAGTGTGATAAACTCTCTTACTGGAGTAAAAGATTTAGCTCGCACGAGTTCTTTTCCAGGCCGTACTCAAGAGATAAATCTTTTTCTAATCAATACTAAATTTTACTTAGTAGACTTACCTGGGTATGGTTATGCAAAAATGTCTAATGCTGGACGAGATGCTATAGCAGAGCTTATCAGCTCATATTTTTTTCATTCGACGTATGTTCAAGAAAAAGTAGTATTGATTATTGATGCTGTTGTTGGTTTTACTGATAAAGATTTGGCTATGCTCCGAGCACTAGAAGAACATGATAAAAATATAATTATTGTTGTAAACAAAATAGATAAATTAAAAAAATCTGAATTAAATAAACAACTTAAAAAAATAGGGGATATGACAATGGGGCATATTATTATCCCTTATTCTGCTTTGAAAAAAATTGGAATTAAGGAACTCTCTAAAGAAATGCTAAGCTAAAAAGCCTTGCCCGGTCGCTTATAGTGAAGGGGTTGACTTTTAAAGACTAAAGGTGTATAATGGGTTTAAAGTAATTTGTAAACAAAAACACAAAAACACAAAAAGATGAAAAATATACTGATTTTATTACCGATTTTGGCTGTTACAGCCTTATTTTCTTGTAAACCTACTCAGAAACTTGCAAAAACTGAACCAGAGGTTAAAACTGCTCCACCATCACGCAACATGAGTCCATTTACTTATGGTATTGTCGTTAACAAAAAAATACCATGGACCGATGATGACATTCTCACTAACCAGTTTTACACTGATGGTGGTAAAATAACATTAACGTATATTGTTGATGAATGGTCAAAATCATTTGATGGTGAAGGTAATCCATCTTTTAATCATGTGAATCATATTAAAAGATCTATTGTTGACAATAACTCGCAAATAAAAGTTATTGGACCTATTGATAAAAGTAGAAAAATTTTTGTATGTAGAGTTGATCTAAAGGGTCACAATGCGTACATTACTTTTGTTATGTCTAGTAACGGTTTTTATTATTTTAAAAACCCTGGAGGTTTAGATGAAACTGGTAATAAGGTTTTATATAAGAATGAGCCATATTCAGCAAATACTGCTGACGAAGTAGTTCATTTAGCCTTCTATCCTAAGATTAACGAATCTTCTGATATTGAAGAGGAACACACTACAGGAGTATCAGTAACATCTTCCGATGTTGATAACCTAATAGCTCCAACAGTTGAAACTCCTCACTATCCTGGTTTGAAAAATCAGGAAACAAAGCCGGAAGCTAAATATGATATTGATGAAATATTAAAGGAACTGCAAAAAAAGAAATATGCAGAACCGGCTAAAAAATTAGAAGAAAAAAAGCCAGAAGTTAAGCCTGGCCCAAAAAGATCAAGACCGTCTCCTAAATAGGGGCGGTTTTTTTATACTTACTATCTATTTTTTAATGAATAGTTTATACTCTGATTAATGAAGCGAAATTACATAAAATTAAAGACTTTTTTGGCTGGAATTATCCTTGTAGGTTCTGTTGTTTTTCCTAGTTTTAGTTTAGCAAAAGATAAGATAGAAATTCTTCCAGCTAATGTCCCGATATTGGTATACCATAGTATTTCTATAGACAATAAAAATATAAGCTTAAAAAATCAGCAATTTTTTGTCGAGCAAAAAATGTTTGAAAAACAGATTCTTTATTTAAAAGAAAAGGGTTATGATATTATTTCTTTTGGCACCCTCGTAGATCATATTTCAAAATCTTTACCATTCGATAAAAAATCTGTTGTTTTTACTTTTGATGATGGAGATGAAAATCAGTATTTAAATGCTTTTCCAATTCTTAAAAAACATGGAGTCACAGCGACATTTTTTATCTACACAAATCCTATTGGACGTAATAAGCATTTTATGACATGGGAGCAAGTAATAGAGCTCGATAAGGCAGGAATGACTATTGCCGATCATACCAAATACCATCCTTTTTTAAAGAAAATTACAGATCCAAAGGTTTTAATTAATGAAATAGTAGATAGTAAAAATATTATAGAGAAAAAGCTAGGTAAAAAAGTTCTATTTTTTGCTTATCCATTTTATCAAACTAGCCCTGATTCTATTGCTTTATTGAAGAAATCTGGTTATACAGCTGCAAGAGGTGGTTATTATAAGAATTCAAATACCATAGACAGGCTTTTTGAAATGCGAGCAATGGAACCAAACAATAATTTTAAGCAATTTTCATCTATATTCAAATAATAAAAAGTGATATAATAATTAGTGTATGAATCCCGTTAGAAATCGCTAATGGGAAAGCAAAAGATTATTAACTTAAATTTCTAACGGGATGAATATAAATATAAAAATAAAAAACATTGAGCCAGTAGAACCTTTAAATGAATATGTAAACAAGTGTCTTGTTGTTTTGGAAAAATTTATAAAAAATCCAGATACTATTATCTATGTTGAAGTCGGTAAAACTACTAACCACCATAAAAATGGAGATGTCTTTAAAGCAGAAATAATGATTGGTTCTGGTGACAGTAAGTTCTTCGCTATTTGCGAGACAGATGATGTCTACAAAGCTGTTGATGAGGCTAAAGAAGAATTGGTTAGAAAATTCACTTCCAATAAAGATAAAAAACAAACACTTTTCAAACGTGGCGCCTCTAGTATTAAAAAAATGTTAAAAGGTATTTCAGACAGAAACCCTTTTACTTCAAAGTATTAATTTTAATAAATAAAGTTTTTAAATAACACTTTTTCGCGGTCACGAAAAAGTGTTATTTTTAACTTTTGTATTCAATCTCTTTTCCACCTTCAGGAATCACTTTTTTGATTACAAATTTACCATCTTCGAGCTTGGCATCTGTGACGATAATTCTTTTACTTTCTTTGAAAAAGAAAGTTCTAGGCCATAGGGAATACGCTCGGAATTTGTTGTATTTTTGTTTCTCGGAATCTCCTTCATTTAAAAGCCCATCTTCTTTTTTAATTTTTTTACAGTTTGTAGCTTGTGTTTCATCTTGAATTTGAAGCCCCTGATAAGGGGTTGGGGTTGTATTTAGCGTTTTTATTAAAAGTTCACCACCAATTTTGATTAATTTTTTACGTAATTCTGTAGCATGTTCATCTGGATTTATAGCTACATTTTCCATAGCAATTATTGGTCCTGCATCCATCTTATAAACCATTTTTTGAATGGCGATACCTGTCTCAGTGTCACCATTTAAAATAGCTGATTCGACAGGTGAAGCCCCACGGTATTTCGGAAGTAGAGAGTAATGAATATTAATAGAACCATACTTAGGTATATTTATAATTTCTTCAGATAAAATTTTTCCGTAAGCGACAACTAGAAAGACTTGGATATTATTTTGTTCAACACGCATATCTCTCTGTTGCGAGATTGCTATGCTCGGCTCGCCAGCCTGCGCAATGTTTCCTAAAATAACATCCAAGTCTTCTTTGCTAAGTTTTTCTGGTTGAATAAATTGAATATTATTTTCTATAGCCCAATTTTTTACAGGTGGGGCAGTAAGAATCATTTTTCTGCCAGCTGGTCGGTCAGGAGCTGTTACGATAAGAGAAGGCAAAAAACCACTTTGTTTTAATATTTCCAAAGTTTCACTAGCTACATCAGGTGTACCAAAAAAGACAAATTTTAAATCTTTGTTTTGCATTATTGAGGTTCTCCTGCCTGCGCAGACAGGTCTTCTTTTAAATCTTTCGCATGATCATGAAAGAGAATACCATTTAAGTGGTCTGTTTCATGTTGAAAAATTTGAGCTAAAAGGCCACTAGCCCCACGAACAAACTTAGTACCATTTTCATCATAAGCTTCTATTGTGGCCTTTGTAGAGCGGTATGTCTTACCATAGAGCCATCGCACAGAAAGGCATCCCTCGGGTACCCATTTTTTTGTACGAGAAAGTTTTGTAATTTTAGGATTAATAAAAACTAAGTTTTTAGGAATTGATTTTTCTTCTTCCTCTACAGTTTCAGTATTAGATTCTTTTGAGTTTATCACTTTATCATCCATAAAATTTTTATCAAAAACTTTACCAGCGACAGTAAATATTCTAAGTGAATAACCAATCTGGGGTGCGGCAATAGCTACACCATCATCTTGTTTTGTTAAAGCTAGGTCCATTTCTTTTAGTATTTTTTTTATCTTCAAAGAGCCAATATCTTTTATTG
This sequence comes from Candidatus Nomurabacteria bacterium, assembly GCA_943350065.1. Classification (GTDB taxonomy): domain Bacteria; phylum Patescibacteriota; class Minisyncoccia; order Phycocordibacterales; family UBA9973; genus UBA9973. The sequence continues at coordinate 2,948 of CALQZZ010000004.1, read as the reverse complement.
GAATTTCAGCGGCAATTTCTCTTAGAACTTTTTCATCTCTTTGGAGAATATCTTTCATTTGCTTAAATTTATTTTTCTTTAATATCTTTTAAATATTCTAGAAGTTTTGTTAATTTTACTGTTTCTTGTGAACGATTACTCATATCACGTACAATAACAGAATCTTCTAAAGCCTCTTTTAGTCCAAAAATTAGAGCATAAGGAATTTGTAATTTTTCTGCAATTGCTAGCTGGGCACCTAATGTATCTTTTGATAAAGATTGAGCCATAGGTATATGAGCTTTACGTAGCATTTCGGTAACATTAAGACTTTTTAATTTTGCATCACTACCAAGTTGAATAAAATATACTTTTGGTTTTTTGATAATACGAGGAGCAAGTTTTTTGTACCAAGGCATTAAAAGTACACGATCTGCAGAAATAGAAATACCTACAGCTGGAACATCTTTTTTACCACCTAATTGTTTTCCAAGATAATCATATCTACCACCTCCTGCAATAGCCATACCCTTTGTTTCACTTTCTGATTCATCAATAATTTCAAAAACTGTACGAGTATAATATGAAAGTCCACGTACAAGGCACTTGTTTAAATTGTATTGAATACCCATTTCTTCTAAATATTCTAGTACTTCTTTGAAGTGCTTTTTACAAGCAGGGCAAAGGAATGAAACAGCATCAGGTGCACCTTCGTTTATGACTTTAGTTTTTTCATCTTTTGAATCTAGGATACGAAGTGGATTAGTTTTTAATCTTTCACGGTCAATAGCAGGTAAGTCACCAATATGTTTTTTGTAATAATTTACTAATTCCTTTATATATCCATTTCGGCATTCTTTATCACCAATAGAGTTTATATCGATTGAAAGGTTTGTAGCACCTGCTTCTTCTAGAATACTCATTCCGGCTTTAATAATAAGTGCATCCATGATACTCTTTTCACTGCCAAGTGAGTCTAAATCGAATTGATTAAATTGACGGTAACGTCCTTTTTGTGGATTGTCATGTCTAAAGACTGGGCCATATTGATAGAACATCACAGGTTGAGGCATATTTTGCATTCCTTGCTCAATATAAGCACGCATGAGTGATCCTGTATGTTCAGGACGAAGAGCAAGATGATCACCACCTTTTGTTTTAAGTGTGTACATTTCTTTATCAATGATATCTGTCCCTTCTCCAATACCAGAAGTAAAAGTTTCTTCATGTTCCATGATTGGAGTCTCAATTGGTTTGAATCCATAATAGATAGCAACTTCTTGGGCTTTTTCAAAAAAACCTTGGAAGCTATAATATTCTTCATTCATTATGTCGCGCATACCTTTTGGAGAAGATAAATTTTTCCCTGCCTTCTTTGCTGCTGTACTTGTTTTAGTCATAAATTTAATTTAATTGCTTATAATAACCTGGTAAAAAAGATATTTTATTTATTGGCAAAAGTCTAATGAGTGCTCTTCCAACTAATAATTTTTTAGGAACCGGACCCCAATATCGAGAGTCTGAACTTCCTGAACGATTGTCTCCCATAACAAAGTATTCGTCATTATTTAAAACTTTTATAGAGCTGTCTTCAGAATGATTTTTGACATAACTTTGATCAAGATTAAATCCTTCTGGATGTTCTTTGTTTATTATTATTGTTTGTTCAGCTTTTACTTTTACAGTTTCACCAGGTAAACCAATAATTCTTTTTATAAAAAATTTAGATGGATCATTTGGATATCTAAAGACTACAACATCACCACGTTTTGGATTTTGTAAATAATAAGTGATTTCATCAACAATTAAATATTGACCATTTTGAAAAGTTGGTACCATTGAAGTACCCGATACAATAAAAGGCTGAGCGACAAAGATTCGAATAGGGATGACTATAACAATCGCTATAAAAGCAAAACGCACAAGTTCCCAGAAAGACTCTTTAAATGATTGCTTCTTTTCTTGGTTTTCAGGTAACATGTTTGCCACTGCTTCTTCATTTTCTTTTTGCATTTGAGTATTTTACCATATAATGTCCTTGACACAATGGTTACTATTGTTTTGTAATAAAAATTCACCTAACTCGCCCCACCCCGTCTGCTATGCATCCACCCCTCCTAATTTTTTACAAAAAAATGAGGAGGGGAATGGGGGGTAAATTTTTTGAAATATGTTATCATAAATATATGAAATTAATTGCAGGTTTAGGAAATCCTGGTGAACAATATGAAAATACTCGTCACAATACGGGCCGTATTATCATTGGAATGATAGAAGATAAAATAAATACAAAAGTAAAATTTTTAATGCCAGATAGTTTTATGAATAATTCTGGAAAAGTTGTAGCGCCACTTATTAAATCAAAAAAAGATTTGAGTGATTTGATAGTTATATATGATGATGTTGATTTGCCTCTTGGAAAAATTAAAATTTCTTTTAACAGATCTTCTGGTGGGCACAATGGTGTCGGCTCAATAATTAAACATTTAAAGACTGAAGAATTTTTACGTATTCGTGTAGGAATTTGCCCTACGACTCCGACAGGGAAATTAAAGAAACCAAAAGGGGAAGAAGCAGTATTAAAATTTCTACTTGGTGATTTTAAAAAAGAAGAATTAGTTATACTTAAAAAAGAAAGTAAAAAAATAGCTGAAGCAATAGATATGATTTTTGCTGAAGGGAAAGATAAGGCTATGAGTTTATATAATTAAAAATACATAGGTCTCACCTATGTATTTTTTTTAAATTTAATATTTAGTACACATCCATCTAATTTTTCTTCTACGTCATAGACATCGGCTGTTGTTTTTTTAGAAAAACGTCTTTTTGTTACAATTGTGCAATATGGTTGAAAAATTATTTGAAATTTATAATCTTTTCCAGTAAAAATTATTTCTACCGGATCTTTACCCTGATCCCTTCCTTTAAATTCTATTTTGTAATGATTTTTTTGGCAAAAATAGACATCA
>CALQZZ010000003.1 GCA_943350065.1 Candidatus Nomurabacteria bacterium | reverse complement strand
CAAAAGATTGACGAATTGCTTAGAGAAAAGTAAGATAAAGTATCAGGCCTGGTAGCCAAGTGGTAAGGCATTCCTCTGCAAAAGGAATATACGACGGTTCAATTCCGTCCCAGGCCTCAAAAATTGTTAGTTTACAATTTTTAGTTTAAAATTAAAATATTGCCCGGATGGCGGAATTGGTATACGCGCACGACTTAAAATCGTGTCTCGCAAGGGATGTGGGTTCGACCCCCACTCCGGGCACAGCACGGAAGAAAGTAAATTTATTTGCTTTCTTGTGGGAGTCGAAAGGCTTTTCATTATTTACGTAGTAAATTGAAAAGCACCTGGCTATGTAATAGCCGACCCCCACTCCGGGCACCAGAAATCAAATTTTTGATTTTTTGAAAAAGCGTCCATAGCTCAGCTGGTAGAGCAGATCCCTCTTAAGGATAAGGTCGCAGGTTCGATCCCTGCTGGACGCACAATGGGCAAGTGGCGGAATTGGTATACGCGTTAGTCTTAGGAACTAATGTCGAAAGACTTGAGGGTTCGAGTCCCTCCTTGCCCACATATTAAAAAACCTCATATTCTATGAGGTTTTTTAAGTATTTTTAAGTACTTGACTTTTAAATTCATATATGCTACACTTATAGTATGATGAATAAAATAAACAACACAAATAAATATAGTATATTTTCAACATTAATAATAACTTTAGCTTTCGTGGCTGTGGTATTTATGCCTGCAAAGGCTAGTGCTTATACTTATTATTGGTATGGAAGTGGCACTTCTAATTCAGAAAATTCAAACTCAAATAATAATAATTACAACAATAATACTTCTAATTCTTATGCTGTACCAGCGATTTATTCTATAAGTCCTGATTCAATGGTTTACGGAAGTACAGCTGTAAAGACTATCGATATCACAGGAGTAAATTTCTTACAAGACTCTGTAGCTAGATTTAATAGTTATGACAGACCTACTACTTATATAAACTCTACTCACTTACGTATGAATATTTATCCAGCAGATATGGGCACAGTAGGTACTTATATTGTTTCTATTTACAACCCAAACAATGGATATATCTCAAACGCTGCTTATTTAAATCTAACCAATAATACTTCAGCTGTAGGAACAGTAGCCTCATCTGGAAACCCTGTCGGGGATTACCCACCAGCAAATACTGCTACGACTGCAAAAAAAGCTACTACTAGTAAAACTGCAGTTTCAAATACAAACAGTAATCTGACAGCGAATGCCTTAGGATCAGGATTTATGCCTTCTACTTTCCTTCAATGGATCTTACTCGGTATATTAATCTTATTCTTCGTCTTCTTCTGGAGAATGCTTTTCATTGCTAAAAAAGACAAAAATTTAGCTTTAAAGAAAGCTTAAATACACCTCACCCCCTTGCCCCCTCTCCTTATAAAGGAGAGGGGGTTTTGGTTTAAAAAAGCTTGACTTTTTAGTTTGTATATGCTATACTTTAGGTAAGAAATGTTTATTGAAAAAAGTTAAGTTGTTCTGTGATTGTTTGTTTTACCAAGTGGCGAATATCCCCCGCCTTTTAGTTAAACAAATAATTATTTAAAAACAATTTAATCTATAAAAAAATGGCAATAGTTCAAGGTAATACTGCTACTCACATAGTGAGGAACCTACAAAATGCAGAAACAATAACACCCGACAGTGTATACAGAGAACACGGTAAGGTATTTTTAGGAATATGGTTAGTGACATTATTGTTGCTTTCATTTATTCCATTCATTCCTTATTTTTTCTGGTCATTCATTGTGGCTGGTGTAATTTATGGCTTAGGCTACATAGCTACCGGTATTGGAGCAGTTTATGTGAAGACCTTTAAAGGTACAGCAGTGACACATTCAACTACAGGAAAACTAAGAGCAATCTTTGTAGGGTTACATTTAAAATCCTACAACGAAGACGTATTTACAGAAGATGGAAAAAAGAAGTTTTGGGACTTACAAAGTTTCTTAACAGCTGATGTATTAAAAAATTGGGGTACTAAATTACAAACCCTAAATATGGATGCCTTGTTTACTTTGAATATGTGGTGCGATGTATCTGGAACAGCAGAACAAGCAGCTGAAAAATTTCTTCGTTTTATTTCTTTTAAAGACGGAGCAATTATTCACAAAGCTAAATCTACTGTTGGTTCAATGTTTTCAACATACTATTCAAGGACTAGTATCAATAGTCTAAACAAAGAAGCTGAAGTTATGGAAAAAGTTTTTGATAAACAAATAAACCACGACATTTTTGCTAACTTTCAAACTTCTCACGGAGTTGGACTAGAAGTAATTTTGGAAAACAGTGGACCAGACAAAGCTTCAATTATAATCATGTTGCCTGAAACAAAAGCTATCTATACTACAAAAGCAATGAGAAAATACCAAAAAGTAAAAGGTATGACCAACGAAGACATGATGTCTATGGTCAGACTTCAAGCAGGAGGTACTTACAAAGAAGAAAAATTGATTTGGCAAGTTCCAGAACACACTACTATCAATGTGATAGGCGGTGTCGGTATGAATGGTGGATTTGCTCAACCTACAAAAAAAGGGTAAAAAAATAAACAAACACCTTAAATAAAAAATGAACGATCCGTTAAAAAGAAGAGGAGGTCTGATTGCGATAGCTTTCATCCTCGCAGCATTATTATTTGTAAGATTATATTACCGTGACAGTATTAATCCACCGTCACCTGATCCTACATTAAACACAGGCACCACCGGAGACACGAATGTTTCCAGTGGCAATCAAACAACAACAGCAGGACCTTGTCTTGTAAGGATGCCGGACCAATTTATTGGTCCAAATGGTGAACTATTTATCAATATCAATTATGTGTTCGATGTTGATACTGAAGGTGTGCCGGTGAATTTTTATCCTCCTGGAAGTCATACCCCAATTCCCTACACAGGAAAAGGAGATATTGATATCCGAGGTGCGAATATTCACACTGGTACATGGAAAATAACAGGAGATCCAAACACACGAATAAGGTTCCTGAAGGACTGTTAAATTAAAGCCCGACATCGGGCAATTAAAAACAAAGTCCCCTCGCACATTGCGAGGGGACTTTTTATTTTTATATTTTATTTAATATAACTTATTGCAACAATCCAGTCGGCGTAGAAGGGGTGTAATCATTTAGATGCACAGTTCCCTCTTGTGGATTTATTTCATTTGGACTGATATTTAAAGTATTCAAAAGAATATTTAAAAGAGTCCACACCGCCATCATAATAGTGATACCAATAATTCCAAACAACATATGTTTTTTACCCTTACTACGTTCATCTTCTTTTTCAGTATTAGCAATAAATTGAAATACTCCCCAAAGAAAAATCGCTATAGCTAAAGCAAAAATCAATATAATAAGTGGATTAATGATAAGTTTGTCCACATTCTTTATGAATTGATCTAAACTTTCACCAGCATAAGCTACATTAATTAAAGACATAATTTTATTTCAAACTTAACAAGTTACACCAGGGGTTCCAGGAATACAAGGAATATCGATTGAAGTAGCTGAACCTGATTGTGAAATTCCAAAAGTACTTTGTAGAATACCAACTAATCCCCAAATAGAAACAATGACTAGAAGAGCAATAAGACCATTAATGATTCTTGAACGGCCTTCTTTTTTAGCTTCTTCATCTTTTCCGATAGCATAAGAAATAACTCCCCAAATAAAGTAAACGACACCTAAGGCTATTAAAATAGGAATGATAGAACTTATGATTTGACCTACTTTACAAATCATAAATTGAATATTTCCTCCAAGACCACAAGTAATGTTAGATTGTTGAGCTAAAGCAAACAAAGGTGCTAAGGCTGAAAAACTAACCAAACCGATAATTTTTTTCTTCATATTTATATTTTTTCTCGATTTTATCGAGACTATTAATAATTAATAAACAAAACGACCTGCTAATAATAATGTCCTAAGTGATTAGGTTAAGTTAATTATACCATAAAGATAAAAACAAATGCTACTACACGACAGTCTGAATACTAGGACTAGCGTTATTTAGCTCAAAAGTCCCAATAAAGATATTTACCAAGCCCCAAATAGAGACGATCACAGTCAAAGCAATCAATCCATAAATCATAAAATTCCTGCTCTCTTCTCTCTTTTTTACATCTTGAGAATTTAAAGTATATTGTAGTACTCCCCAAATAAAAACAATAACAGATAATGATATCAAAATTGGAAAAATACCCTTCGCAATCATACAGGTAATGTAGTCTAAAACACTTGAAATTTTTGGATTTGTACCGACAGCGCAAACAGCAAACATATTTTTATAAATATTTATTTTTATATTATTTTTCATATTTTATATAGAAGTATTTTGAACTTGAGGAATTACATTTTGAACACCAAAAGTACCACCAAATACTCGCACAAGCCCCCAGACAGAGATCATCACAGCTAAACCAATAATCCCCCATAACATAAAATCTTTACCTTTTTGTCTTTTTGCTTCTTCGTTGGCACCAACCAAATATTGAATAATACCCCAGACAAACATAGTAACAGCTAGAGAAATAATCAGAGGTATGACAGATTTATTAATATTACAAATAATATATTCTACAAAACTTTTAAAAGTATTCGGAGGAGTCAAGACACAAGCAGCGAAAAGATTTTTAATATTATTTTTCATGATTTTATTATAAAGACAAAACAGTCTCTGATATAAGCTGTGCAAGAGCCCAAGCTCCGAGCAATAAAGCTGCCCCTAATAATGTATACATAATGGCATTTTTAGCAGTTTTTAGATCTTCTGGTTTACCTTGAGCTTTTACAAAAAGAAAACCAGAATAAATAATAGCCAAAGCAATGATAGGTATACCGATCTTTATCGCACCTTCAAGAATAGCTTTTATAAATTCATTAATATTATTTGCACTTATAGGATTACAGACTGCACCAGAAACTTCACAAGGAGTAATCGTCACAGTAGCAAAAGAAATAACTGGAAATAATACTATATAAGTAGCTAAAGAAATTTTTGAGATATTTTTTTGAATGATATTTTTCATAGATATATTATACCTCTAGCAGAAATTTTTAGCAAAAAATTTCTGCCTAAAATATAACTAGAACCCGATCCAAGACCCATCATAGCCTAAAGTAGTCAAAACGACATTAATGATAAGCCAAGCAGCTGCAGCTAAAACAATACCCATAAAAACAGAACCGAAAACACCTTTAGCTTTAGTCAATTCACTAGGATTACCACCAGAAGTTATTAATTTAAAACCAGCATACATAAACATAATAGCAGCAATAGGTATACCTAAGGCAAAAAGAATAAATTTTACTACCTTATTCACAAGACTTAATAATTCTTTCCATTGGCAACCTTTTGTACTAGTACACTCAGGCACAAGGCCACCAGCAGGACTAGAAAGACTAGTAGCGGAAGTTACATTTCCCCCACTAGTATTACTACCATTACCACCGACAACGATTGGGTCTGTAGCTAAGGTTGAAAAAGTGACCGGTGTTACCAAGTTTGTTCCACTACTATCTGAAACATAGGCCTTATATGAACCACTTGGAGCTAAACCATTAAAATAACTTTCTGCTCCCCCAAATCCATCTTGAGAAACAGACTGTGTTTGATAATAAGAAGTTGTTCCTGGTTCATTATAAACACTTAAATCAAAAGTAGAATAATTATTAGGAATTCCACTTACAGTCAAAGTCACCATAGCTGAAGTAGGATCATTCGCCACTAAAAGTCCGGAAGTTGTCGGACCGCCAGAAGGTGGAGGTGGTGGATTACCTCCTCCACCCTGTGGAGTAGGTGTCGGTAATGTCGTAGACTCAAAACAAACTCTTATAGAAGTCGTTCCAGCATTGGTGACATAAATTGCATAATCACTCAAACAACTAGCTTGGTTATTTGGACCTACCACAGTATTTACTCCGGCAGTATTTGTATATTCATAATACCAATCTACAACATTCGGACCACCACCTGAAGTATTTATAACGTAAGGAAAAGTACTCATTGTAGAAGCAGTATTACCAACACAGGCAATAGCTTTTATTGTTTTTGTAGTTGTAATTTGAAATGGATTTGCAGTAAAACCAACAGAACAAGTAGGAGAAGACGCATCATCTACATATCTGAAAGAAGTAACTCCACTAGTAGTACTAGAAAGAGTCACAGATTGAGTTGAAGTAAATGGACCAGCAAGAGGAGAAGGTGTTGCAGTAGGAGCAGAGACTGAGCCTCCACCAGCAGAGACTGTTACATGTGCTTGTGCCTGTCCTACGACATTTCCTGATGAATTAGTACAAGTAAGAGTAAAATTATTAGAAGCTACGACAGTAACTTGCTGTGTTCCAGAAAGTGCTTTATGTGCGTTGTCCCAAACAGCAATTATATTAGGATTACTAGCAGCAATACAACTACCTGTAACATTTGTCGCACTCCAAGCTAATGTCGTTACTGTTGATTGTCCTGTTATAAGAGTCGAAGGAGTCGCAGTAAGGGTGACAACTGTCGGAGTTGGTAATGTAGTAAAATATATTGTTGGACTTGCTGTAGTACCAGCTGAATCTGTGGCATACAAAGAATAACCATGATTAGAAGCCAAGGAAGTAAAAGTGGTACCTATACTTCCTGTACCACTTGAAATTACGGTATTATTATTTACTACTACGCCAGTAGAATCAAGTAATAAAACATGCAAACTAGCATTATGCGCAAAACCACCCCCACCCACATTTACAGAGTTATATGTAATACCTGAATTTAGAACAGCAAGAACTCCATTGGCAAAAACTTTTTTAGACAATCCAAAAGAGATTAAAATTAAAAATACTACTAATATAAGACGTGTGCAAAAATTTTTCATAAATATTTTCATGATTGATTAGTGTAATAATAAATCCAATTTAGCAGAAGCATCCAAAACAGCTTCTTTGGCTGGTAAAGTATTTGATAAAGCATTATCTACCATTCCACTAAAAATAGCATCTGTATCAACAGCAGAAGGATCAAGCCAACTCTTGGCATACAAAGCAGAACTATAAAAAATAGGAAAATATGCATCTGTAGGTTTCACTGCCAATAAGTCACGTCTAGCCGGAGCGACCAACAAAGAATCAGAAAATTGTTTTGCGAAATCACCAGAAGCCAAAAGCCCAGCCACAGAAAAAGCTGATGCTTTATTTTTTGAAAAAGTTGAGACAGCTATACCTTGAGTCTTACCAAAGGTTACTTTAAAGGTAGAATTTTTAAATTGTGGAATTGAAGTAATATAAAAATTTAAATTAGGATTCTTGCTAGTTAAATATGGAAGTTCACTAGCAAAGCCAAAATAAAAAGTTAAATTATTAGCGCTAAATGAATCTTTAGAATTAGGCAGAGATCTGTTCCAAGAATAAAAAGGACTAAGTGGGTCAGTAAATTGTGTATAAAAACTAAGAATAGCTCCTGGATTAGTAGAATTATTCAAAGTACTTAAGGTTGAATTAAAAAATCCACCTTTTTCTTGAACAATAGTACTACCAGCCTGCATAAAAAGTGTCGAAATAATATCTTTAGCATGTTCAATATTTGTAAATTGACCCAAGGCTACCCCACTATTTATTATCTTTCCAGATATATCTTTTTTTGTAACAATAGGAACTATATTTTGTAAATCGTCCCAATAAGCTGGTGGGTTGGCTATATTATTAGCATCTAAAACAGTACGATTATAATACATAATCAAAGGGTCTACCGATAAAGGTAAAGCTAAAATACCAGCTGAATTGAGGTATATTTCTCCAGCTCCAGCAAAAGTATTTTTAAAAGTTGCCTCAGCATAAGAAGCATATGGAATAGGTGCTATTTTATCTTTATAATGTAAAATCAAATCATCAGGTAAAATAAAAAGATCCGGACCGACTCCTGAGGCTAAGGCTTCTAATAAATCATGATCAAAAGTTAATGGATTTTTTTCTATATATTTTAAATTAACATTAGTGCTAATATGACTAAAATCAGCCAAAGCTTTTCCTAAAGAAGACTGCTTCACTGTACCCCAAAGAACGACAGTACCGACAGGTCCTGTCTTTACTGGTTGACCAAATGGTACAAGGCCAGCAAATACTAAAATACCTAAAACAGCTCCGACAATAAACAATATTAAAAGTATTAGTTGAAAATTATTTCCTTTCATTGTTTTTTAAACATTATACCATAATGATGTTCTCCTGCTGGTATGTCTCGCTCAAAAGTAAAACCTTCAGCTAAAAACATTTCTTTTGCTTTTATAGGATTAAATACAAAACCAGCCCGTGGTCCCAAAGCAGATGAAGCATCAGACCATTCAATAAGTAAAACGCGTCCTTCATATTTTAAAATTCTTTTAGCTTCTTCAATAATCTTTTTTTTATTTTCAGCTAAAAATAATACATTAGAAATAATAACGACATCGGCTACCCTATCAGCTATTTTTGTGCCTCCTATTTTTTCAATATCTCCCCAAATGTATTCCAGATTTCTAAGATGTTCTGTTTCTGCTTTTGTTTTGACTGTTGTCAAAAAATCTTTTTGAACTTCTACGACATAGACCTTACCATTTGGAACCATTTTCGCAGCTGCAATAGAATAAAAACCTGAACCTGCTCCTAGGTCAGCTACGATCATACTATCTCCTAAACCAAAACTTTGTAAGATTTTTAATGGATCAGCAAACATAGTTTAATTATACCAAGAATAATGATTAAACAATAGCCTTATAGTCTTTCCCAATAAATCTAGAACCGAGTTTTATATTTAATTCTGGAAAAGCGTTGAGAACCCATTGTAAATATGTATTACTATTTGGACCAGTGAGCACATACTTATCTAAGTGAGGATAACTGTGTCTAGAATTTTCTATAAAATAGACAGCTTTTTGTGCAGTCGAATTTATATTCCCTTCTAGAAATCCAAGCAATTTTGATTTCCAAAATAAATTTTCATAAAAACTAAAAATTCTAATTCCTTTATGTGGAGGCAAAGCATTCAAATGAACATGTCCAAAACTTTTTCCAGGACAACAATCCTTTTTATAAACAACTTCGTAGCGAGAAATAACTCCTTTTTTATTTATGACAAACCAAGGGTGTGATGCAAAAACAAATGGGAAATGTGCTTTTGATTCAAAAACAAAAACCTGATATTTATCTTCTTTTATTAATTTTTTAAATTCTTCTTCGAGCATTTATTTTACGCACAAGTTAGAGATGCAATACCATCACCAGCGCGGAGGCGCATGATAGTGACACCTTGTGTTTGTCTTCCGAGTGATGGAATATCTTTTAGTGCTGTACGTATTACTTGTCCTTTTTTGGACATCGCAATAAGTTCTTCTTCATTACCTGTAATGACTTTTGCCACGATAAGCTTACCTGTCTTTGGGGTAACTTTTGCAGTCTTAATACCTGATCCTCCACGGTTTTGTACTTTATATTCTTTGAGTGATGTTTTCTTTCCGAGTCCGTTTGCAGACATTGTAAGGAATGATCCGTCTTTATTGTCTTTCTTTATTACTTCAACACCAATAATACTATCATTCTTATCTAGCTTCATTCCACGTACACCTCCTGCAGTGCGTCCCATTTCACGGATATCTGATTCTTTAAATCTTATTGATTGACCTTCAGACGTTGCGAGCATCACCTCATCTCCTTTTTCTGTAATAAGTGCTGAAGCAAGCTCATCACCTTTATCAAGCTTAATAGAAATAAGTCCACTTCGGCGAACATCTTTAAAAGCTTCTCCAGCCATTTTTTTAGCAGTTCCATTTTTAGTTACAAGCATCAGAGAAATAGGGTTCTTTTTCAATTCTTTTGGCATTGGCAAAATAGAAGTGACTTTTTCTTCACCAGCCAAAGATAAGAAATTCATAATTGATTTTCCTTTTGTCGCACGACGGCCTTCTGGTATGTCATACATTTTTATTTGATATGCTTTACCTAAGTTTGTGAAGAACAATAAATCACTATGTGTAGAACCAGACACGAGCATTGTCACAAAATCTTCTTCTTTTGTTTCAAGGTCGACAACGCCGACACCTCCACGCTTTTGTGATTTGTATTCACCAGGATCAGTCCGTTTGATATAGCCACCAGCAGTAAAGACTAGCATTGTTTCTTTTTCTGGAACAAGATCATCTTCAGAAATTTCTTTCACTCCTCCTTTGATTATTTTTGTACGTCTTTCGTCGGCATATTTTTCACGAATTTCTGTTAATTCTTCAGAGACAACTTTCAACATTTTCTTTGCACTAGCAATCAACTCTTTCATCTCTTTAATGAAAGCTTGACGCTCTTTTAATTCTTCTTCGATAAGCTTTCTCTCAAGACCAGCAAGCTTTTGTAATTTCATATCCAAAATAGCTTGAGCTTGTAAATCAGAGAATTTAAATTCTTTCATCAAAGCAATTTTGGCACTTGCTCCATCTTTAGAAGCACGAATTGTCTTGATAACTTTATCAATAAAATCCAATGCTTTTTTCAAGCCAAGTAAAATGTGCTCACGTTCTTCGGCTCTTCGAAGCTCATAAATAGAACGTCTTTTGACAACCTCTTTTCGGTGACCAATAAATTCAGATAAAATTGATTTCAATGAAAGAGTCTGAGGGACACCGTCAACAAGAGCCACCATATTGAAATTAAAATTTTGTTCGAGTTGAGTATTTTTGTAAATATAATTTAAAACTTTTTCAGGATAAGCTCCAGCTTTCAAATCGATAGCAATACGGATATCTTTTGTAGATTCATCACGCAAACCTTTAATACCTTCAATCTTTTTTTCTTGAACAAGCTCGGCAATAGCCATAATCAAATTTGATTTGTTTACACGAAAAGGAATTGAGGTAATAATGATTTGAAACATTCCACCTTTTTGCTCAATTATTTCAGCTTCACCACGACAAACGACACCTCCACGTCCTGTAGAATAAGCATGCAGCATATCTTTTTGGCCATAGACAAGTCCTCCTGTAGGAAAATCAGGACCTTTCACAAACTGCATCAAATCTTCAGTAGTCGCTTCATCATTTTCAATCAAATGCAAAGTCGCATCGACGACTTCTGCGAGATTGTGTGAAGGAATATTTGTCGCCATACCGACAGCAATACCGAGAGTACCGTTCAACAAAAGTGCTGGAACAGCAGAAGGAAAAACTACAGGCTCTTTACGAGTCTGATCATAGTTTGGTCTGAAATCAACAGTTTCTTTTTCTAAATCACGAAGAAGTTCATTTGAAACTTTAGACATCTTAGCTTCGGTATAACGCATAGCAGCAGCATTATCTCCATCAATAGAACCAAAGTTTCCTTGTCCTATTACCAAAGGGTAACGATAAGAAAAATCTTGCGCCATATTGACCATCGCATCATAGACAGAAGCATCACCGTGTGGATGATATTTTCCAAGCACATCTCCGACTACTGCAGCTGATTTACGGAAACGTGAAGAAGAAGTAAGACCCATTTCATTCATCGCAAACAAAATACGACGGTGAACTGGTTTTAACCCATCACGAACATCAGGAAGCGCACGCGCAGTAATGACAGACATCGCATAAGCGAGGTAGGATTCTTTCATTTCAGAAACAATATTAACCGGCACAATACCTAGGCTTGGGTTAATAAGAGGTTCTTCTTCAGTTGTTGGTGAAGTTTTTTTTGCCATAACTATATTATATTAACATATTAATTACCGGATGTAGAAATACTTTTATACCCATCTACTAAATTGTCTTTCAAAACAGTAAAAGGTTTTGCATCTTTTTGAATAGATGTCTGCACTTCTTTATCTGTTAATTTTTTACCTAAACTATAAAAATAAAGAGTTATCAAAATAACAGCACAAGCAAAAGTCACAATATGAACGATATGCTGTCGAACATCTTCTGGTTCTTGTTTCAATCGATGAATTGTTTTATGTATATGTTTGATCATAATATTTTAAAAAATTATTATTCTGATTGTAAGACTATTACATCGGCTTCTTTTCCATCTAAATCTTTTCTCTTTAAGGTTAATTTGTCTACGACTTCAGCATTTTCTGCTCCCATTTCTTTTAGAAAATGTTTCAATGTATCTTTATCATAATCCATAGGAATTACTAATTTTGGTTCAAGAGAAGATGCTAATTTAGCTGAAACTTTTGCGTCTAAAACTCCATTACCGCCGACTGGAATAAAAAGGACATCTGGTTCATTTATAACTTCACGAACTTCTTTGGAAATTTCTGGATTTGATAATGCTCCCAAAAAGACAATGTTGATACCATCAATCTTTAAGAAATAAATTGTATTAACATATTTTTTACTGTCGAGTTCTGCATCAGACATTAAACCTTTAATGAAAACTTCTCGAACTTCATAGTCTCCAGGACCTGTAACAGCAAAAGGTTCACGCTCTCCATGAGAAAGCTGACCTAGGCCATTATAATCTTTATGATTAGTAGTAACGAGTGCAATATCTGCACCAAATTTGCCCCCACCTGAAGCTTTGGACTCTTTGCTAATAGGATTAAAAGCTACAACCATATCCCCTTGTTGTATCTTAAAAAATTCTTTTCCGAAATATGTGATTATCATATCTCTAGTATAGCATTTTTAGAAAAATATCAAAACAAAAAATCCACTATATAGTGGATTTTTTGTTTTATTGTCACAAGAATCATTCTTGCAATTTTTCAGAATACTTATTATTTACCACCATTACAAGGTACACTAGACCAGTGAGTATAGCTTCCCGTCTCATTTGAATAATGTGAAAACCAATCAAAATGCCAACAACCATTACCAGATGTTCTATCAAAATTGGAAGGCCAAATAAGTCTTTTATTGTTATCATAACCACCAGTAGGATCTTTTTCGCTTAGAAGAAAACCAGTATCAATCCCTACTGGAACATCTTCGGCTACAAAGAAACCTTTCTCACCATTAATATTTACTGTCTTTATATATTTATTTGGAACTGAAAAAACATGTCCTGGTATCTTCTGACCCTTAGTACTTATTCTTCCAACAAAATTTGTAGTTGTATCTATATTATTAGTTTTAATATATTTATTTATCTCGTCATTAGCATACTTTCCATAAGAATCGTATTCGGCTTGTGTATTATACAATGCGGCATCAAATGATAATGGCGAAGTAGAAGCGATATCAGATAAATTTTTATTAGGTAATTTTGGATTATTAGTAAGAGCTAAAATAAATAATGTTCTAATTACTGCTACTTGAGCCCTTGTAGTCTGTGCATCTAAACCAACTACTGAAGTAGATAGTAATTTGTTTAATTCAGCCACTTTTGTTTTATCAAGATTTGGAACTGTAGCCAATATTGCTTTTACTGTAGCTTCTGTTTGTTTAATTTTTATTTGATTTATAGCATCAGCACTAATAACTCCAGAAAGAAGATCTAGTGTACTGTTTGTAGCTGTACTAAGAGTAGCTAATCTTTGAGCTACTGTTTCATTTCCAGTTGGAATTGTTCCAACTGCTGCAGTTCCAGAGGTAGGTTGCACACTATTTACAGCCAAAGCTGTCTGGTTTTTAGGAGACACTGCAGTATTCTTTGCAGAGCCGACTAAAAATATTATTGCTAAACTCGCCACTACGATACCTGCACCGACTAGATACTTTGTATTTTTATTTGGATTTATATTATGGTCCATAAATTTTACTATTAATTAATAATCTTTTAATACGAAAAGTATATCACCCACAATACTACTTGACAAGTAAAATACAAAATATTAGATGTACATAATTTGCATTTTCCCATCTTATATAGTAGTATCTAGATATTAAAAGTTTGGATTTAGGGTAACACCGAAGGGGCATGCAGCCCTCCGACACCTAGGCCTTATATCCGCTTTTCATATTGAATGAACTGCGGATTTTTAATTTATAAAAAAGTATGAAAAAAACAACAGCAACAGAAGAAGAAGTTGTAGTTATAGATTCACCTTTGAAGATTATGTTAGACAAAAGTCTAACTCGTCCAGAAGTTGAAGCTTTAGTCGAAGGACCAGTCATTCTCGTTCAAAAGTCATCAGTCTATATTGACCTTGCACCATTTGGTACAGGTATCATTTATGGACGTGAGTTTATGAATGCAAAAGACATCATCAAGAAAATCGCTCTCGGTGATATCATCAAAGCAAAAATCGTAGAAGTAGAAAATGAAGATGGTTATATTGAATTGTCTTTGAAAGAAGCTAAACAAGCCCTAATTTGGAGTGATGCTGAAAAAGCAATCAAATCAAAAGTCTTGATGGATCTAGAAGTAAAAGATGCAAACAAGGGTGGACTTATTTTAGAATGGCAAGGAATTCAAGGATTCTTACCAGCTTCACAACTAAAAGCTGAACACTATCCTAGAGTTGAAGATTCTGATAAAGATAAAATCTTAAAAGAATTAAAGAAATTGGTTGGTACAAAACTTTCTGTCACAATGATTTCTACATTACCAAAAGAAGGTAAATTAATTTTCTCTGAAAAAGATAATAATCCAGAAGAAAAACAAGAGATCGTTAGTAAATACGCTGTCGGTGAAGAAGTAAGTTGTACTATTGCAGGACTAGTAGATTTCGGGGTCTTCTTGAAATTAGAAGAAGGTTTGGAAGGATTAGTGCACATTTCTGAACTAGACTGGGGCCTCGTAGAAGATCCTCGTACAATGTTCAAAGTTGGCGACAAAATCAAAGCTAAAATTATTGAAATAAAAGATGGAAAAATTTCTCTTTCAATCAAGGCATTAAAAGAAAATCCTTGGAAGGAATATGAAGGTAAATTGAAAAAGGGTGACATTATCAAAGGTGTCGTCATCAAGTACAACAAACACGGTGCATTGGTTTCAATCAAAGAAGGTGTTGCTGGACTCGTCCACAATTCTACATTTGGTTCTGAAGCTAAACTTCGTGAATCATTAGAACTTGGTAAAACTTACAGTTTCCAAATCACTCTATTTGAACCAAAAGATCACAAAATGACTTTGACTCACCTAGAAGACAAAAAATAATTAACTAACACAAAAAAATCCCCCGCCAGCTGGCGGGGGATTTTTTTGTGTTAGTTAATTATTTTTTGT
>CALQZZ010000002.1 GCA_943350065.1 Candidatus Nomurabacteria bacterium | reverse complement strand
ATTTATTTTATCTATCGCATCTGGAGTGTCAGCAAAAAAATTTGGATAATGTTCCAAAATAACAGCATAGTCTCCGGGATAAAAATAAGTATGTGTAAATTTTTCATTATTCGTCACCAACATCTCCCTGGAATCTCCATCACCAAAATTCCACAAATATCTACCAGAAAAAATGTTTTGGCCATTAGAAAAAGACGTTTCACCTTTGAAATTAATCGGAATATTTATAAAAGAATTATTTCTTGCAGTAATTTTTGTTTTAATAGTAATTATTTCTGGTGTTTTAGGTTTTGTCGTTGTTTTTTCAGAGGTAGATCCACTAACGCCACCACTAGTATTTCCACCTGAAGTACCACCTCCTGTATTATTTCCATTAGTATCACCACCAGTATTTTGATTTCCACCAGCATCACAAGAAACATTGGCTAGTCCTGGAGTAGGAAGAGCTGCACACCAAGATCCGTTTAATTGTAAAGAGTTTCCATTCGTTGGATTTGATGGACAAGTACCATCACAATCACTAGCATTTGCACTTCCCCATCCAATTTTACTTACTTCTTGATCATTTCCATTATATAAAATAATTGAATTGTCATCTGCAAGATAGTATGAAGTTGAACTAGGCCATAAAATATCGGGAGTGGCACTTCCAACATAACTACCATCTTTTGCTAATAATAAATAACCATTAATAGTTTTATCTTTAAAATGAGTTGATGATACAAGTGAATATTCTGCACCAGAAGAAGTTTTACGTTTAATATACCAATCTGTTAAAGACTGAGTATCGCTTGAGTAAAGTTCGATAAATTCATCATTTGCACTAGTGCCACCAATTTGAACCTCATTTATAATAACTCCCGCAAAAGCAAAATGAAAACTAGATAAAAAGATAATACTAAATAAAACCAAAACTTGTTTTTTAGACATAATTAAGTTTGTTTAAAATATTAATTGATATGTTATAATTATATCAATATGACAGAAAACAACAAAATTGAATTTTTAGCAATTGGGGATATCGTAATCGACGCTTTTATAAAGCTAAATGACGCCCATGAACATAAAGGTTTAGACGGAGAACAAAGTGATGAGCTTTGCTTGCGTTTTGGAGACAAAGTGCCATATGAATCAGTAGATGTCCTCTATGCCGTAGGTAATAGTCCAAACGCTGCTGTATCTGCCTCAAGACTTGGTCTACGTACTGCACTACTATCAACTATTGGTGATGACAGAAATGGTCAAGAATGTTTAGATACTCTTAAAAAAGACAACATAATAACAGACTATATAAAAACTGATGCTGGTAAAAAAACAAATTACCATTATGTACTTTGGTATGGAGTTGAGAGAACTATTTTAATTAGACATGAAGCATTTAATTATCACTTACCTAGTATGCCAGAAATTGGTTGGATTTATTTATCTTCAATGGCCGAAAATTCTCTACCCTACCATGCCGAAATTATAGAATTCTTAAAGAATCACCCTGAAACAAAACTAGCTTTTCAACCAGGGACATTTCAAATGAAGCTAGGTGCTGAAAAATTAAAAGACGTTTACGCTCGTACGGAAATATTTTTCTGTAATTTAGAAGAAGCGGAAAGAATTTTAAATATCCAAAACAAAGATATTAAAGTACTAGTAAAAGGTATTCATGATCTAGGGCCAAAAATCGTAGCGATAAGCGACGGACCAAATGGTGCCTACGCTTCAGATGGTACAGAAATTTATCATATTCCCATGTACGATGATGGTAACCCACCATTTGAAAGAACTGGTGCTGGTGATGCATTTTCTTCTACTTTTACCGTAGCAATAGCACAAGGTAAAACTATAGGAGAAGCTCTAGCTTGGGGACCTATAAATTCTATGAGTGTTGTAAAATATGTCGGTGCTCAAAAAGGACTTCTCTCAAAAGAAAAATTGGAAGAATATCTAGCTAAAGCTCCAGAAAATTATAAAATTCAAAAATTAGTTTAATTTTTTCTACTTAGAACTTTTTTCACTGATTCTTTTATAGCATCTTTACCCATACCATAATGTTCTATGAGTTCATCAGGCGTTCCTGATTGACCAAATTTATCATTTACACCGATGAATTCTATCGGCACAGGGAAATTTTGCGCGAGTACTTCTGCTACAGCAGAGCCCATTCCTCCTGCTATTTGATGTTCTTCTATTGTAACTATTGCACGAGTTTCTTTTGCTAGAGTAATTATAGCTTCAATATCTATCGGCTTGATAGTTGCTAAATTCATAACTTTTATTTTTATTCCTTCAGCTTCAAGTTCTTTAGCAACCATTATCGCACGATACAAAAGTGCACCAGTTGCGATGATTCCAACTTGTGCGATACCTATATCAGGCATCCAATATATTTCTGACTTCCCTATTTTAAAAGGAGTTTCTTCTGTAGTAATTATAGGTGTTTTTTCACGAGCGAGACGTAAATATGTCGGTGTTTTTGTTTTAGCTATTTCAATAGTTGCACGTTTTGCTTCAAGTGCATCACAAGGAGAAATCACATCGAGATTTGGAATAACGCGAGTAATAGCAATGTCTTCGATGGCTTGGTGTGTACCTCCATCTGGACCGACAGAAATGCCAGCATGACTACCGATGATTTTCACAGGACGATCGTTATAACAAATACTTGTACGAATTGGTTCCCAATTTCTTCCCGGTGAAAACATCGCGTAAGAAGACATAAAAGGAATTTTTCCCATTGCCGCCATACCACTCGATACTGTAGCTAGATTTTGTTCTGCTACGCCGACTTGGACAAAACGTTCAGGGAATTTTTCTTTAAATAAATGTATTTGTGTACTCTCAGTAAGATCAGCACAAAGAGCAACGACATTTTTATCCGCTTCTCCAGCAATTACTAAACCTTGACCAAATCCTTTTCTAATAGGAACTTGTTCAACATCTTCATTAAATATTTTTGTATTAAGTTTTAAATTTGGATTAAGCATAATTTTATTTATAGTGAGCTTGTCGAACTATTGATGTTCACTAACTATTTGTCCGCCAAGTGTGCGAAGTTCTGCTAATGCAACAGCACCTTGTTCAGCTTTTTTAATTTTGTCTTCTGGACCTGCTCCTGGTGGATTGCCATGCCAGCGATAATCCCTCTCAAATTCCTTTACTCCTTTTCCAGGAATTGTGTGTGCAATTATTACAGTCGGCTTTTCATATATAGCCTGAGCTTCTTCTACGGCTTCATTTAAAGCTTGAAAGTCGTGACCGGAAACTTCTATCACATGCCAATTAAAAGCTCGCCATTTGTCAGCGAGGGACTCCAAAGGCATAACGTCCTCTGTGTATCCTTCGATTTGAATATTATTTCTATCAACAACAGCAATTAAATTTCTTAATTTATTTTTTCCTGCGAGCATTACTGATTCCCAGTTTGAGCCTTCATCGAGTTCCCCATCACCGAGAAAACAATAAACATATCTCTCTGTATTTGCTCCATTGTCCATCCTATCAGCGAGAGCCATACCGACAGCTTGTCCTAGGCCGAGACCGAGTGGACCGGAAGAAGTTTCTACATATGGTAAATATTCACGGTGTGGATGACCTTGTAAACGTGAACCAAATTTTCTTAAAGTTTTAAGTTCTTCAACTGGAAAATATCCACTGTGCGCCATTGTTGCATAAAGCACAGGACAGATGTGACCGTTTGAAAGAACTAATCTATCACGCTCTGGCCAAGTTGGATTTTTCGGATCGTGTTTTAAAATATGAAAATAAAAAAGAGTAAAAACATCTGCCATACCGAGTGGTCCTGCGGTGTGACCTGACTTCGCTTCGATCAATGATTCAATTATAGAAATACGAATATCATTCGCCTTTTTTTCTAAATCTAAAATTTTTGATTGGGTTAGAAACATGTTTTAATTATAACACTTTATGTATGAAAATAAAAAAAGTCTGCGTTTATAGCAGACCTTTTACTAAATTATTTTACCTTCTTTATGTTTTTTTGGCTTTCTTCCCAAAGTTTAGGGAAAAATTCTTCCATCACTTTTGATGCTTCAAACTTTGACTCATAACTTGGCTCAAAAATGTTTTCAATCATTGGCATATAAAGTGGGTTTAGTTTTCTAATACCTACCCCATTTCCATTATCTGACCAACCGGCAACATAAATACTACGACAACCGCGAGCATCATTTACAATCTCACCTTCCATAAAAGCGTGAATACATACATCAACACCAATTATGCTGCTTAATAAATATTCGCCTGGATACGAAAGGTTTTTGTTAAAAAAATGTATTTGAGAACAATATCCATAATTAGTAATAATGTAAATTGTTCCTTCTTTTTCATTTACATAAGCATTCCAGTTTTCACCACCTTTTTGGTTTGCTCTAAAAATGATACTTGGGTTTAAATGGTAAAGTAGTTTTCCATTTAGGAGTATATTCTGACCATTTAAGGCAGGCTCCTCAGTTAAAATTATTTTCATTTTTTTTTATTAAATTGTTTAGTTAAAAATTAGGAAAATTTACGTCGTTTTAACCAAGAACTGGCGAACGAATCTAAATACAGTATATCATATTATATACCTGTTTGTCAATATCTATTTGAGCCTTTGTTTTCTTCCCCTTATTAAAGTCTTAGGAAGGATCTTTAATTCAAACCCAGCAGAACCTCACCCTACCCTCTCCTTATTAAGGAGAGGGTTTAACTCAATTCAGTGGTGATTTTAATAATCACTCCGTCCAAATTAGTGTTTATTTCATTATTCCAGAAACGTAAAACTTTAATATTAAATACAACCAAATATTCTGAGCGTTCAATATCATATTCTTTGTTTTCTAAATGTTGCGAACCGTCCAATTCAATAGCCAATTTCTTTATTGGACAATAAAAGTCTAGTACATATGGACCAACAGAATACTGTCTTTTAAATTTAAAACCTAGTTGATTATTTCTTAATTTGCTCCATAAAATAACTTCTTGTGGAGTTTGATCTCTTCTTAATAAGAGTCGTTTAGTAAGATTTTTTGTTTTGTTATAAAACAAAGTCATTTGAATTTTATTCTTCCTCTCCTTAACAAGGAGAGGATTGAGGTGAGGTTCTTAATTCCCCTTCTCCTTAATAAGGAGAAGGCTGGGATGAGGTTCTTAATTTAATCCTTCAAACATTTGAACAGTACCTATAATATCTGTAGTTTTGAAAATTGCGGAGCCGATGACGAGGCGGTCGGCACCTGCGTTTATGAGGTCCATCGCTGTGTCTGTATTTACAGAACCATCGACACTGATAGTTATTTCAGAGAATTTTTCTCTCAAATTTTTTATTTGATCGATAACTCTCTCATCAAAGTCTTGCCCTTGCATACCTAAATGCTCTACACCCATGCATTGCACGAAATCAATATGTGGTACGAGTGGAAAAATATTTTCTATTGGAGTTGTAGTTTTAATAGCGACACCTATTTGTATAGTCTCACGAATGTACATATCCATACCTTCTAGGAAATCACGAAATGCTTCTAGATCACGCTGTGCTTCGAGATGAAAAACAACTCTCTTTGGTCCAAAGCGAGTATATAAATCAAAATTTTCAACAGCATCGCAAACCATAAGGTCGAGCTCGAAATCAATATCTTCCCAGAAAGGCATTCCTTCTCTTTCTTCTAAAATAGCTTGAGCATGATAGTCTAATTCAGGAACTTCTCTATCTGAACCATTTGAACGAAATGGCCATGTGTATGCTTGTGTGTACACCCCGTCACAAATATCTACCTGCACAACAGGAACAACCCCGCGCACAAGCGCAATTTTATTTTTTAAATCATCATAACTTTTTGTAAGTATTGTAGGGATTATTTCCATTTTATTATTTATCTAATTCGTTAATTCTTCTAATATGCCTCTCATCGCCTGAAAATTTTGTATTAAGGAAAATATCTACTGCTTTTATAGCTTCTTCTTCTGGTATAAATCTCGCACCGAGTGAAAGAATGTTTGCATTGTTGTGTTCACGACTGACTTTTACAATTCCTAAATTCCCTCCATAGTATTCACAAGCTCTTGCGCCCTCAACTCTATTTGCATCCATCGCCTCACCTTCTCCTGAACCACCGAGGATTATTCCAAAACTTTCTTCATCTCTTACCACAGCTTCAGCTACTGGGCGAATATAATCAGGATAATCATCACCTTCTTTATACTCAAAAGCTCCTTTGTCTATGACCTCATATTTAAGTTCACTCAAATATTTTTTGAGTTTTTCTTTTAATTCATATCCTGCATGATCGGAACCGATGTATATTTTCATATCTAATTACAACCAGCATTTCCAGGACTAGGAATACATGGTATTTCTTTATAAGAATCTAAAACTTCTTGGCTTACAGGTTTTCTAATAAATATATTATAAAGTGAATTTTTTACATATTTAAAAGGTGAAATCATTATTATTGCACCACAACCATGACTCGCACAAAATATTGCACTTTCTTTTTTCTGAGATTGAGTTTGATATACAGAAGTTCCAGAAATAACTGGTAAAAAGAAAAATGCTAGTAAAAATATAGAAACTAAAATTATAATTATTGTTTTTTTCATTTTTATTTACTTCCTGTCTTAATAACGTGATCTACGAGTGTATGTGTATACCCCATTTCGTTGTCATACCAGCCCATAACTTTTACGAGGTTTCCACCGACAACACGAGTAAGGTCGAGCTGAGCTATTGAAGCATGTGATTCACCGAGAATATCTGATGATACTAGAGCTTCTTCAGTAACTGCAAAAATTGTACTCCATTTTGGATCCATAGCTGCTTTTTTCAAAATATCATTTACTTCTTGTGCAGTAGTTGGCTTTTTAGAAATAAAAGTAATATCGACGATACTTCCTGCTGGAACTGGAACACGCATTGAGATACCATCAAAAAGATTTGTTAATTCTGGAAAAGCTTTTGTGACAGCAATCGCAGCACCAGTAGAAGCTGGGACGATATTTTGTGCAGCAGCGCGTCCTTCACGGAAATCTTTTTTGTTTGGACCATCAACGATACTTTGTGAAGCTGTGTATCCGTGTACAGTATTTAAAACTGCTTTTTCAATACCAAGTGCTTCATGTAAAATTGCTATTAGTGGACTCGCTGCATTTGTAGTACAAGATGCATTTGAAGTCACGGCGCAAGTTCCAAGTTTATCTTCATTAACACCCATTAAAATAGTCTCGCCTTGAACTGTGCCATCACCCTCCTTGGCTGGAGCAGAGATAACTACTTTTTTTGCACCGGCTTTCACGTGCGCATTCGCTTTGTCGAAAGTTACAAAGAGACCTGTTGATTCTACAACTACATCCACAGCCATCGCACCCCAAGGCAAGTTTGCTGGGTCTTTTTCTGCGAGGACTTTTACAACTTTTCCATCGATAACGAGTTCCTGGCCATTTGCTTTTACATCATGATTCCAAGTTCTGTATACTGTGTCGTGTTTTAAAAGGTATGCAAGGTTTGCAACATCTCCCAAGTCATTTACTGCTACTATTTCGATTTCTGGTCTTCCTGCCTGCGCAGGCAGGTCCCAAGCAATCTTTAAAAAAGCTCTACCTATTCTCCCAAAACCGTTTATTCCTACTTTTATTTTATTCATATTTATTCAATGTTTAATTCTAATGAATATAGTATATCATTTTAAATAGGAAAATAAAAAAGCCCCAATAATCTGGGGCTTTTACTAATCTTTTTTGTTTAGTTTTTCAAGTTCTTTTTTTATTTCCTCCAACTTTTCATTATTTTTTTCAAGCCGCCATTCAATCCACTCAAATGGATGAGTAATAATCAATAAAATAATAAATGTGGCAGCACCTAATTGATTTGAATGGAAATAACTACCTATTAAGCAAGAAGCAATAATAGCACCTAAAAGCATTGAATTAATTTTCATTTTTATAAAATTTTTTAGTTAAAATTAAGTAAATTATCTGGATTTTTAACCGGAACTATGGCTAACGAATCTATATAAAGTATAGCACAATAAATGCCTATTTGTCAAGCCTATTTAAACCTTTAATTATAAGCTAATTTTTGCTAAATTGGAAAATAAAAAAGACCCAATTTTAATTGGATCTTTTAAGAGATTAACCCCATAAATCATCGTTTGAATATCCCTTATTTCTCATGCCAGTAAAAATTGGTACTAGTGTTTTAAATGCACTCTCCCAATCTTTTTCACTCATTTTATCCATATGTTGTAGAGGGTTAATTGCCCTTGATACATCCACCATATTCATTCCACACTCTTCTACAGTAGTGAATAAATCATCGTAAAACTCTTTCCTTGTTACAGGTACTGGTTCTTCTTCACCAAAACCGAGCAATTTTGGATACTTATCAGTTTTATAGCTATTGTCATCTCTATCGTTTAGTATGTTATTTTTACGATAACGACCAAGCGTTGCCGTTAGCTCATCTGTAGAATAAGGGTCGTTTCCCAATGGAAAGTGACAAAAGAAATTATTAAAACAACTAATAAACGAGCCCGAATAACTTTCTTGTGGGGTAACTTCTTCTTCTGAGAATTTTTCAAAAAACATTGTGTATAAATTTAGTTGTGAATTTTCTAAGTTTAGAATAGCACATTTTTTTGTATTTATCAATACTTTTCCAATATGCTAAAATACTCACATGAAAATCCATAGATTTATAGATAATTTTGATCTGAGTGGAAAAATACAGTTTTCCACAGATAGTTGGCTTATTTATGTAAATTAGTGTATAGTATATGTATTATGGCTTCGGCCTCCGAGAAACCCCGCGAAAGCGGGGTTTCGATTTTATATACTATTCTTAAAAGTAACCATTAACTTTGTAAAATCTTCTATTGAAATCAAATCAATTTTTCTAAGGAGTCTTTTATTACTAATAACTTTGGCTTGAGTGAGTTTTATCCAAACGGACTTTTCGATATACTCACCAGTTTTAATATCTTTTATTTTTACAAAAATTTTATAATGAAATTTGTCATCTTTTTCTCTACTTGTAATCGGTAACACAAGCATACTTTCTTTATTATAAACAGTAATAACCAAAACAGGTCTTTCAAAGCTATCATTTTTACCATCTATTTCTGCACCTAAATTTAAACCGAGCGAACACCACCAAATTTCTCGTGGATGAGCAAAGAATTTTCGCTCTTCTTTTTCAAAAATTTTCTTTAATTTATTCCAGGCATCAAAATCTTTTGCCATAATATTTTTATATAAATTTTAATACTTCCAGTATACCATTTTAAATAGGAAAATAAAAAAGCCCTTTTAGGGGGCTTTGTTTAATTTAAATGGGCAAAATTTCTTTTATCATATTCATCTGTTTTTGACCGTAAAATACTTGATAAAGAATTACTACATACAAAAACAGATATCATAAAAGTCCAAAAAGATAAACCTGTTACAAATTTAGATATTTGATGATAATGACCAAATAAAATAGACAGCAGAGATATTATTAGACAAATAATAAAAATTATTCTATGTTTATTTCTTTTTTTCAAATGAAACTCATGTTTATTCATTTTTATAGATTTTAAGTGTGCTTATATTTAAGCAGATTATACCAAATAAAATAATTTTGTAAAGCACAAATTATATGCTAAAATACTCATATGAAAATCCATAGATTTATAGACAATTTTGATTTGAGTGGAAAAGAAGTTGAAATCACTGGCGAAATTGCACACCAGATGGCGAAAGTATTGAAGCTTGAAATCGGTGAGCAAGTGGAACTTTGTGATGGAAAAGGCGCAAACGCACAAGGAAAAATCAAAACTCTTAGTAAAAATTCTACAATAGTTGAGATAGAGAAAATAGTCAAAGAGCCCCCTGCACAAAAAATTGTCTCACTTTTTTGTGCAGTATTGAAAAAAGAAAACTTTGAACTCGTAGTTCAAAAAGCGACAGAATGTGGAGTAGATAAAATAATTCCTATTATCACTACTCGTACTATAAAAATGGGGCTCAATATGGAACGCTTACAGAAGATATCTCGTGAAGCCTGTGAACAATCACATCGCAGTATTTTACCGGAAGTTTCAGAACCGATGAGTTTCGAAGAAAGTTTAGAATTGGCGAAACAAAACGATGTAAATATTATCTTCAATGCAGATGGAGAAAACTTCGCACATTCTGCTATCGCAAAATCTGCGAAACAAGGAATTTGGATCGGTCCCGAAGGTGGATGGACTCCGGAAGAAATACAACTAGCTGAAAAAAATAATTTCAAAAAAATATCTCTCGGTACAAATATTCTCCGCGGAGAAACTGCCGCGATAGTCTCTACATTTTTAGTTAAAAATATGTAAAAAAAATGCGTTACTTTCGTAACGCATTTGTCCTTTATGGACTGAACTGACTTTGATTGTACTCAGGGCAACAATCTTTTTCTTCTTTTTTTGATTTACCATTGTTTCCAACCAACAAATTGATACCACACTCAAGACTGAGTCTAAAATTAGTATTCCGAGTAGAGACATCTTTAATTTCCATTGGAGTCCAAATACATCCTGGATTCGCAGTAGTGTAAAAATTAAATCTTCCAATTCGGAAATTTAATCCTAATTGGAAACTACCAACCATTTTATCTCTAAAAGACGAACTGTCGACAATATTGTACAGTTTGACTCCGTTGTTTGTGTGAAAAACAGTTCGATAATTATATTCTAGACCATATTTAAAATCTAGCTCATAACTATTCTTTTGACATTTGTTCCCTTCTACAAGTGGAACTAAACATCCTATTTCAGCACCAACATTTGCTTTATAAGTAACTACAATACCGAAGTAAAAATTCCGGTCGAATTTATAGGTGTTCTTAATATTATTAAGACTTAACCCAAACACTCCACCATAATATTCTTCAGAATTATATTTCCAACCACCATACATATGGGC
Source organism: Candidatus Nomurabacteria bacterium (assembly GCA_943350065.1). Lineage (GTDB taxonomy): Bacteria > Patescibacteriota > Minisyncoccia > Phycocordibacterales > UBA9973 > UBA9973. The sequence continues at coordinate 7,592 of CALQZZ010000002.1, read as the reverse complement.
TGTTTTCGTAAAAAATGGACTTATAGAACCTTGTCCAGAAGAAGGCTTTGTTGCAAAGATTAAACCTACAACAAACATTATTGTTACTAACTTTTTCATCTATCTATAGATTTATTTTATTTTTAGTTTTTGTACTTATTTTTCTTAATTATACACAATAAGGTTTAAAAGTCAACCCTGTCGCTCGCGAGCGACAGGGTAAAGCTCTTTTTTGCTCCCCTTGCGAAGGGGAGCTGTCGCTTGCGACTGAGGGGTGAAGATCTACTTTTTATGCTAAAATTACCAAATGTCCTCAAAATTTATCCATTTACATACACATTCGCACTATTCACTACTCGACGGACTTTCAAAAGTTGAAGACATGGTTAGTATTGCGAAGGAACACGACATGCCTGCTATGGCGATAACTGATCACGGTAACATGTATGGTGCGATAGAATTCTACAAAGAATGTAAAAAAGCTGGTATCAAACCAATCATTGGTTGTGAAGTTTACGTCGCCGAAAGAAAACTAACAGATAAAGAACCAGGTATCGATAATAAAAGATATCACCTTATTCTCCTCGCAAAAAATCTAAAAGGTTACAAAAACTTAATGCGCATAGTATCTATCGCAAACCTCGAAGGGTATTACTACAAACCTCGTGTCGATGAAGAAATGCTTAAAACTTATAGTGAAGGTATAATTGCTCTTTCTGGCTGTATGGGAGGGAAACTTTCTCGTGCAATTCTCGCTGACAACATGGAAAAAGCAGAAGACATTATCCGTCAACATCAAGACGTTTTCGGTAAAGAAAATTATTTTATTGAAATTCAAAGCCATCCACATATAGATAGAGACAAAGAGCTTCGAGATAAACTCATCGCCTTGGCGAAAAAATTTGATATACCTGTCGTTGCTACCCAAGACTCACACTACCCTTGTAAAGACGACCACAAAGCTCACCACACACTATTACAAGTAAATACAGGAACAGATGGAAAGGATTCTAGTAAATTTGAATTCTCTGATGATGACTTTTCTCTTATTGATGAAAAAACTGCAAAAGAATATTTCAAGGACGCACCAGGCTCAGTAGAAAATACTTCTATAGTAGCTGATATGTGTGAAGATTATGAAATAGAGCTCGGTGTTGCTTATTTCCCCAATTTCCCTATCGAAGGAGATCGTGACCCGAATGAAGTCTTAAAAGAACAAGCTTATGCTGGTTTTGAATTTAGAAATTTACCACAAAGTAAAGATTATACAGACAGACTTGAATATGAACTCGCTATTATTAAACAAAAAGGTTATCCGACATATTTCCTAGTCGTGGGAGACCTTCTACGTTATGCCCGTGAAAATGAAATCCTTACGAACATCAGAGGATCGGTGGCTGGATCACTCACCACTTATCTCATCGGTATTACAAACGTTGACCCACTCGTCTACAAACTTCCTTTCGAACGTTTCCTAAACCCTGAACGTCCGTCATTACCTGATATCGATATGGACTACGCCGACAACAGACGAGATGAAATGATCGCTTATGCCAAACAAAAATACGGGGCAGACCGTGTAGCACAAATAGGAACATTCGGTACTATGATGGCCAAAGGTTCTGTGCGTGACGTAGCCCGTGCTCTCGGTTATGAATATGCTATCGGTGATAGAATTTCAAACTTAATTCCTATGGGTTCACAAGGAATGCCAATGACAATCAAGCATGCAATGGAGATAGTTCCTGAACTCGAAAAAGCCTACAAAAAAGAAGCTATTACAAAAGAAATTATTGACCTCGCAAAAAAAATGGAAGGCTGTGTTCGCCATGTCTCTGTCCATGCGGCTGGTATCGTCATTGCACCAAAACCACTTTATGAATTTACTCCTGTGCAATTTGATCCAAAAGATGGAAATAATATCATTACTCAATATGATATGTATCAAATCGAAGATGTCGGTCTTCCAAAATTCGATTTCCTCGGTATTAGAAATTTATCGATTCTGGCTGACGCAGTAAAAATTGTTAAAAAAATTCACAACATTGATGTCGATCTCGACAATGTCGATATTGCTGATAAAAAAACTTTTGAAATGTTAGCACGCGGAGAAACAATGGGACTCTTCCAATTGAATGGTGGAGGTATGACTGCGTATTTAAAACAATTAAAACCGACGACAATCCACGATATCAATGCGATGGTCGCCCTGTATCGTCCTGGACCTATTCAATTTATTCCGATGTATATCGAACGCAAACACAATCCCCGTCTAGTGAAATACATGGACCCAGCACTCGAACCAATTTTAAAACAAACTTATGGTGTGCTCGTGTATCAAGATGACCTGCTTCTTATTTCAATTCACATTGCGGGATATTCTTGGGGAGAAGCTGATAAATTCCGTAAAGCTGTCGGTAAAAAAATTCCAGCTGAAATGGCTAAACAAAAAGATCATTTTATTATTGGTTGTGTCGAACATAGTAAATGGCCACTCAAGAAAGCTCAAGAGCTCTGGAACCAAATCGAGCCTTTCGCAGCTTATGGATTCAACAAAGCTCACTCAGCATCTTATGGACGTGTCGCTTATCAAACGGCGTATATGAAAGCAAACTTCCCTGTCGAATACATGTGTGCGATCCTCACAGCTGAATCTGGTGACGTAGAAAAAATTGCGGAAATTACTCACGAATGTGAGCAAATGAAAATAAAAGTTCTTCCTCCGAATATCAACGAAAGTTTCAAAGGTTTTACTTGTATCGATAGCAATACTATTCGTTTCGGCTTATATACGATTAAAAATTTCGGTTCGGATATCGGTGATGCAATTATTGCTGAAAGAAAAAAGAATGGAAAATTTAAAAACATTACAGACTTCCTAGACCGTGTAAAACATAAAAATGTAAACAAGAAATCCATGGAAGCACTTATCAAAACAGGTGCGATGGATGAATTTGCTGAGCGTGGAACATTGCTTTTCAATTTAGAAAATATGCTCGAATACAACAAAGAAAGTGGCAAACAATCTGCCGACCAAGGATCACTCTTTGGTGGTATTTCTGCAGATACACTACCATCATTTAAATTGAAACCAGCTGAAGATGCGGCACCAGCCACAAAACTTATTTGGGAAAAAGAATTACTCGGACTTTATATTTCTGGTCATCCACTCGATAGACTAAGAGAAAAATTGGAAAAAAGAGAAATAAATATTAAAAGAATTAAAGAAAATTTGACCAATGGCTACCCTGTGACTATCGCTGGTATTATAGAAACTGTGCGCAATGTCACCACCAAGAAAAATCAACCAATGGCCTTTATTCGTATTGCTGATTTTTCTGGATCTATCGAAGCTGTCGTCTTCCCAAAACTTTATAAAGATGTAGCTGAAATAATCAAAGCTGAAAAATGTGTCGCCCTCACCGCCAAAGTTTCCATCCGCAACGATGAAAAAACTTTAGCCATTGAAGGTATAAAGGAAATATAAAAAACAAAAATCACCCTTTTACGGGGTGATTTTATGCTGTAGTATCTATAGTTGTGACTGGAGCGTTTACATCTTCCGGGCCGATCATATCCATAATATGGATAACTTGCTCGGGATATTTTTTGATAACATTATTATATTTTCTTAAAATTTGGTAGGTAGTCTTTCCATTATAATATTGATCAGTAGCATCATCATTACCTCCGAGGTGACGAGCAACAGTTTCAATTGCTTGTTCATCAGAATCAAAAGCAATATGACAAGAACCCCAACCGAAGAAACTATGATCAACACGTTTACAAGCTTGTAAACCAGCATTAGACTCACGAGTAGCTATCGCAGGCAAAAGACGCCAATCAAGGCCATTCTTATCTGCTTCAATAGCCATCTTCATACCAAGCCCAGCAAGTGGTGCATCTCTTTTTGTAAAGAAAGCATCAATAGCATCAGCTTCAAGTTTTAAGGTCTTAGTCTTATCATCAGTAGCTTGGTTAAGAGCTAATAGTGACTCGACTCCATTATTCATTTTTTGGACCAATATACTTTGTGGACTTTCTACCTTAGGAGTCACCATAGAAGGAGTAACTGCTGTCATTGGTAGAAGTACCAAACCGAATGCAAAGCGTATTAGATTATTATGTTTCATATTCAAGCGGTTGTGCTCCGCAAAACCCGTATCAATCAAAAAGTCCTTATTAATTAGGGTTACACCCTATAACAAGGACATACTTATATACTAGCATATTGGGTTTAAAAAGTCAATGGTTATGCAACATTTTTTGGGTCTGTCAAACACAAAATATCCTTATAAATAAGGATATTTTCACTGTTCCTATTTGACAAAATAGCTTAAAATATGGCTAATATTAGGTCTGGGGATAAAGATTTGACAGGTTTTGTCTTTTGGATACTTCCCTAACCAGGTCAATCTTAGCTAATTAGTTTTAAAAACCTTATAAGTATATTCTGGTAGTAAAACCTCCTCCAAATCTGGACCGATACTCTCAAATTTTCCAGCATATTTCTCTTTATAATGAGGGATTATCTTAATTGGTAAGATACCAAGTCCTTCTAGAACTTTATCGGTGCTAGGAGTATAAAAGAAAGTACACAGAACATTTGCTCCAGCTGAATCCCCTGCGACAATTTTTCCTTTTAATAAGTCTTTTAAGTTTGGATACTTTTTAAGCACTTCAAGTAGTTTTAAACTTGAACCTCCTTGAAAATACACGACATCTGCAGATTCTAATTGTTGTATAAAATTTTCTTGATTAGCTACTTCATACTTAATATTATTTTGCCATTTTTGAGCATTCAATTCATTTTTAACTCTTTCTGTAGTCGGTATTATTCTATCGACTTCTTTTGAAAAAGGTACAATTAAAACCACTCCATTTTCAGGAGCTTCTCTCATAATTTCTAGAGAAAAATCTGGATTACCATTATCCACCTGTTCCGGATCAAATCCTCCATATAAAATAAATTTTGTTTGCATAAAAAAAATTTTAAACTATTGTCCGTGGCAATGTTTGTATTTTACGGGAGTGCTGTCTTCTTTTACTTTTCCGCAAGGGCAAGGGTCATTACGGCCGGCTTCACTAGCGTCAGAGTAATCATTTTGTTCTGTTTTATTTTCAATAAAAATAGGTTTTACTTCTTCTTCGACATTTTGTATATTTTGAACATTTTCAACATTCATATTTTCAATCATTGATAGAACTTGGTCTTTGAAAGAAGCTTCCATTTCACGGAACATTTTCAAACCTTCTTTTTTATATTCGACGATTGGTTCACGCTGACCATAAGCACGAAGGTTTACAGAACTACGTAAATAATCCATCGCTTCGATATGCTCCATCCAAAGTGCATCTGTAGTATACAAAGCAATACGACGAACAGTCTCATAGAAATTATCTTCCCCAACTTTAGATATTTTGTCAGCAATTATTTTTTCAGCACCTTCAAGACCAGTAGAAATATCATTTAAAATATTTTTAATCTCTTCTTTGTCAGAGAAAAGCATTTTTTGGCGGCGAGCATAGATAGTCTGACGTTGGCGATTCATCACATCATCATATTCGAGTGTATTTTTTCGAGAATCAAAATGAAAGCCTTCGATTTTAGCTTGAGCACCTTCGAGGGTACGAGAAATAAATTTATTTTCAATTGGTTGATCTTCAGGAATACCAAAACGCCCCATCATAGTCTTGATTCTTTCCGCTCCGAAGACACGCATTAAATCATCTTCAAGTGAGACAAAAAATTGTGTGGCTCCTGGGTCACCTTGTCTACCAGAACGTCCGCGAAGCTGATTGTCGATACGACGTGCTTCATGTCTTTCTGTACCGAGGACAAAGAGTCCCCCGACACTTTTTACTTTTTCATATTCTTCATGTGTCGCAGGATTACCTCCGAGCTTGATGTCGATACCACGGCCAGCCATGTTTGTAGCGATAGTCACCGCACCGAGGCGTCCAGCTTGAGCGATAATCTCTCCTTCCTTCTCATGATTCTTAGCATTCAAAATAGTATGTTGCACCCCTTCTTGTTTCAAATAGACAGAAAGTAATTCATTTTTCTCAATTGAAATAGTACCGATAAGTACCGGTGTACCTATGACATTCAATTCTTTTATTTTTCGAGCAATCGCTTGAAACTTGCCTTTTTCTGTCTGAAAAATTACATCAGAGTGATCAATACGTACCACAGGGCGATGAGTAGGAATAATGATGACATCAATACCATATACTTTCAAAAATTCTTCAGCTGAAGTATCGGCTGTTCCTGTCATACCGGAAAGCTTTTCATAAAATCTAAAATAATTTTGGAATGTAATCGATCCAGATGAACGAGTCTCTTTTTCAATTTTCACTCCTTCTTTGGCTTCAATAGCTTGATGTATACCTTCACTCCATCTTCGTCCCGGCTGAAGTCTACCTGTAAATGGATCGACAATTATGACCTCACCTTCTTTGATGACATAATCTTTATCATTTTCAAAAATAGCCATAGCTTTGACGGCTGTCTCTAAATGATGAACATATTTAATTCCTTTTTCGGTATAAATATTATCAATTCCGAGAGCTGTTTCAGCTTTTGTGATACCAGCGTCAGTCAGCTGAATGGCTTTCAATTTTTCATCGACAGTAAAATCTTCATCTCTTTTCATTGTGCGAGCAATAGCTGCGAATTGCATATAAAAATCTTCAGAGTCTCCAGATGGAGAAGAAATAATGAGTGGTGTCCTAGCTTCATCTATTAAAATAGAATCGACTTCATCAACTACAGCAAAATAATGTCCGCGTTGAGACAGCTGATCTTTTGAAGTAGCCAAGTTGTCACGTAAATAATCAAAACCATATTCATTGTTTGTACCATGAGTGATATCTGCTTCATAAGCTTGTCGACGTGAGCAAGGTTTTAAGAAATCATAAATAATTTTGTATTGTCCGACAGTGTCACGCTCAGGGTCTTCTTCTTTGTGAGTCGGATCATAGAGATAGGAAACATTTTGTGAATTAATAACTCCGACAGACAAACCTAAAAAATTATAAACTTGTCCCATGAGTACCGCATCACGACGAGAAAGATAATCATTCACAGTGACGACATGCACACCCTTACCCATCAATGCATTTAAATATACAGGAAGTGTGGCGACATTTGTCTTTCCTTCTCCTGTTTTCATTTCAGCAATTTTTCCAGAATTTAAAACCAAGCCTCCAATAAGCTGAACATTATAATGTCTCTCGTTCAAGCATCTTCTAGCGGCTTCACGTACCAAAGCAAAAGCCTCAGGTAAAAGGTCATCTAATGTCTCACCCTTTGTAAGTCTTTCTTTAAATTCAGCTGTTTTCTTTGGAAAATCCTCATCTTTTAAAGATAAAACGGACTCTTCTAAAGAGTTTATTTTTGCGACAATTTTATTAGCGTCCTTGATAAACTTGGAGCTAGCGTCACCGAATATATTTTTTAATCCAAAAGCCATAAACTATATATTAACATAAAATGTTCATTTCGGCGAATATAAAAACAAAAAAATCCCCCGACCTAAGCCGGAGGATTTTTTAGAAAACTATGCTCGCTTCTTTGCTGTTTTCTTTGCTGCCTTCTTTGCTACTTTCTT
>CALQZZ010000001.1 GCA_943350065.1 Candidatus Nomurabacteria bacterium | reverse complement strand
GCAATTGGTGAAAAGATCATTGCAACCCAAAGTCCTGCGACTCGTGCGACAAAGAGTAATGCAATAGAAATAAAAATATAAATCATTATAACAGACATTATTATCATTAAAATAATAATAATAAATTGTCTACCTGGTTCATTTTGAGAGTCCGTCATTAATTGTTGTGGTTTGAAAGAATCAACTATTCCAACGGTAATTGATTTTTGATCACTAGCATTTACTGGTTGACCATTGGCACCTACGGGTTTTATTTGATTATAAAATACTTTAGCTAGAATATTGGAACTATCAATGACTACTTGAGTAAAAAATAAAGAAAAATTTATTAAAAGGGCGACGATAATAATCGTCGAAATCATTTTTTTTCCTTGTGAACCTAATCCTAAGATGGTTTGAATTGCTACATATAAAAGAGCTACAATAAAAAATATATTAGCTATATCTCTCACTGTCGCCCACCCTGTGCTGACAAAGCCTGCTGAGTAAGAGCTACTATTTGTCGAGTAATAAATGAAGAAATCTAAAATACCTGCTGCTAGACCAGCTAAAAAAGAAACTGGTTTGAAAATCATATAATATACAAGCTCAGCAATACAACCTCTAAACCAAGTAGAAGGCCATCCGTTACATTGAAATTCTGCATTAGGGTCATTATCAGATTCACCACCAGATACAACACCATTTGTTACATGAATACATCCTACCCCACTTGGAGCAGCGTCTCGACATGAAGTAGCATCAGGAAACGCTGAGCTGTAACTTGCAACTCCAAGAATGTTTGTAGATAAAAAATACCAGCCATCAGCTTTCGGTGGATTGATTGCAAGAGCAAGATTTCGCTCTATTTTAACTGAAACTATTTTATTTTTATTTTGAAAACTTGGTGCAATAGGTGCCAAGAAAATAGCTATCATTACTACTGATATTATTATTTTTGGAAAAAGTTTTTTCATACGTAAGTACTTTAATTATATCATGTTTATTTTAGATATATCTATTTTTTTGTATTTTATTCCCCTTCTCCTTTACAAGGAGAAGGCTGGGATGAGGTGTATTGAATTAAGAACCTCACCTCAATCCTCTCCTTATTAAGGAGAGGAAGAAATTAATGAAAATAATATTCGTATTCAAAAGTTTCTTTCAAGCTTCCTGTGGCAGTAGCGACACCGGTCAAGTGATTGTCATAATATTCATAAACAGCTAGCATTCCATCTTTGAGTCCGAGCTGATAGGCTGCGATGTCTGGAGTAATGACTCGTATTTCTCTTCCCCCACCATGATAATATCCAAACATTGTAGCAAATGAGTGGGCTAGGTTTCCGGCAAAAATTTGTAAATTTTGTCCATCTTGATATCCATAAATTCTTGCGAGAGATATATCCCCTACTATTTGTCTAGTAAAGACGTGCTCTATTCCTTCGTGATATCTTACGACGTCACTATATGGAGGAACTAATGCTGAACCCAAGGCTGGAGCAGGATTATTTAGAGATCCTAGAACTGTCGGACTATTACTATTACCACTATTTCCAAAAGTTCCATTTCCTGAGTTACTATTTCCAAAAGAAGTACCACCTGAGCTAGAAGAGGTAAAGATACTCATATCTTTTACGTTAATAGCTACAGTATCTGTAACAGCTCGGTTATTTGGAATACTGGCTGAAATTATTATATTATGTAAACCAATTTGGGCTGCTGTTGGAATCCAAGAAAAATAACCAGTTTGTGGATCAATACTAGCTCCTGTTGGTAAATTGGTTGAAGAGAAAGCGACTACTGCATTCCCTTCTCCACAAGTAGTTACATAAAAAGTTTCTGGTTGATTTATAAAAGCAGAATCATTTTGAATCGGATTTATTTTTAAAGTAGGACAATTTTTTGGTTTAGGATTTACTTTAATGTTTACAGTGACTGGTGAGGCTTCTATTGCTGATTGGGTTCCTGTAATTAAATCTGTACTACCAATATTTGCGCTAGCATGTACTTTGATTGTGTATGTACCAGATTGATTCGAAGTTGTATGCCAAGAAAATATACCAGTTGCCGGATCAATAGTGGCACCAGTCGGCATTAAGTCAGATGTAATAAAATAATTTACAGACTTTGATTGATTTCCACAAGTATGTGCTGTAAAAGAAATAGAACTTCCCACTGTAACAGTTTTGTTTGAAATAGAATTTAATTTAAAAACCGGACAAGGGTTTATTGTGGTATGGGTAACAGTAGTGTTACCTGTCGGTCCATTGTTAGCAGCAGAGACAGTGACATGTACAGTGATAGGTGCTGCTGTTTGGCTACCTGTCGTGGCTGTGATTAATAAATCAGTATCTCCTATTTGATCTTCTGTTGGGAACCAAACAAAATATCCAGATGAAGCAGTCATACTAGCTCCTATTGGTAAATTAACGTTAGAATAAGTGACAGTTACTCCTCTATCTCCGCAAACATTAGCCCAGAAGCTACCAGGTTGACCCACAGTATAATGTTGATCTGGTATTTCGCTAATTGTTAAATCATTACAGCTTGTAGTTGTAGTAGTATTTGAAGCTATTACATTGATGTGTACTGTCACAGGTACTGCACTCTGGCTAGGAGTACTTGCGTTTATTATCACATCATAAGACCCGACAGCTTGATTGGCTGGTACTGGCCAAGTAAAAATACCATTTGTATTCAAGTTTGATCCAGTAGGTAAATTTGTAGGAGTATAAGTGACGGTCTCCCCATTTGATCCACAAGAATTTGCAGCGAAAGAAAGATTATTTCCTGCACGAACAGTTTTGCTTGAGATATTATATATTGTTAAATCTGGACAGATGGTGTATTGATAATCAGAATTATAATCAGTAGATGGTTGATATTGTGTCGTCCCTGGATCTGTAGGGGTACTAGGAGTTGAAGTTGGTGGACGAGTAGTGAAATTCATAAGATCTCCAGTGTATGTTTGTATATTTGGAGTAGTTGTCGTTCCCCAATTTGTTTCAGCAACAGCTTCGAACAAATACGGGGTATTTGGTAACAAACCTGTCACTGAGCCTTGAATATTTCCAGAAACAGTACCAGTATTTGTATTATGGTCTAAAATGTTTACTTTTATCCAATGATCTGGGAAATACGGATCTGGAACAGTTCCACCGTGTGAGACATATATAACAGGGTCTATTTTGTATTCTAAATATGTTTTTACATCTTTTGTGGAATTATAAGAACCATTTAAAATAACAGATGTAGGAGTTATTCCAGTCGCTGGTTTTGTCACTATTGTTGTACAAGTGTTTCCACATTTTGTATCAAAAAATTTTACACCTCCATATTGAATATCTGATTTTCTTGGTCGGAAATAAGTAGGATCACTAGGGTTGTTTGAAAGAGCACTGTTTGAGACAACAGCACAATAATAATACCTAGTATTAGGTTCAAGCCCGTTTACTCCAGCTGAAAAATTACCACCAGAAAAAGAACCATTTACATTAGGATTTGTGGCTGTCGCAGTCATCATTGCTGAACCATAAATATCATTACAGAAAATTGGTGGATGGTCGGTAATTTTAGAATATCTAAAATAAGCAAAATGATTTTCACTGTTTAAAATATCTCCTGAACCATTAAACTTGGTAGAATTTTCTGTTAAGTCTGTGGCATTATATGTCTTAACATTTTTTATATTTGAACTAGTATTTGTACCGATGGCTCCACCTGTGTTCCATCCATTACCATTATTACTTCCATTGTTTCCTATTCCTCCTGGGGCACCGATATTATGACCACTATTTGGGTCAGTTGATGTGTCTGTAATAAATTTACTAAAACCACCACAACCAGTATGTCCACTTATTGAGAAATTTATTGTTAAGACTATTGTTACACATGATCTAAAATAGTATATAGTATTTGGTGTTAAACCAGTCGTGTCTGCATAGGTTGTGTAAATAGGAGGGGCAATAAAACCATTGCTACTAGTTCCATTATAATGTCCAGTTAAGAGAACTACGGGGTTTGATGAGTAGCCATAGCCATGATTATAATCTATTATCGTCTGAGGATCGTATCCTAGTTCATAAGAAACACTGTCAGGAATTTCTCCTGAAGTGTTGAGAATACTTCCATTAAGTCTTGCAGAATTTGTAGTGATTAAATTAGGTGTAGCAACATCTGTACTAGCAACAGGTTCCCCTTTGAGGGTTGTAAAACTTTTAATTGTTCCAGGATTTCCCCCATGAGGACTGAAAGCTAAAAATCTATAATAATAAGTAGTGTATGGTTCTAAATTTGTTAAATCTTTTGATACTATATAAGTTGGAGGGGCGATAGGTGCTTGTGGATCTGCTGTTCCCATTCCTGAACCATGACCACCAGTGGCAGTAGGTTCTTCACTATAAATAAAACTAATATTAGTCTCAACTCCATCAGTGTTTAAAATGTTACTACTAATAGTAGCGCTATTTGCCGTGACATTGGTTGCATTTTCGGTTGTTATGATTGGAGCAGCTGCAAAAACAATTTTATGTTTAGTAAAACTCGGTACTATAAAAATAGCTAAAATTAAAACAATTATTAAGCTTTTTAGAATATTTTTTTTCATTTTTTCTTTCAGTTATTTTTAATAAACTCCTAATGATTTTTCAAATGTAGTAATTCCATGGTGATTTAGCATATCCTCATTGTTCTTAAAGTTGATTGCTCCAATGTTTAGATTGGTAAAATTACTACCACGAATACTACAAGGCTCATAGAAAACACCTGGTGTTGTTAGGTTTGAAACTAGTGCTATGTTTTGACAGAATGAATTTATTTTATTAATAGCAGGGTAAGTCGAACTATAACCATCCCGATCCCTACCATCAAAGAAAATATCACCTCCACCACTGATAGCACCTGAAAAATCAACATACCATAATCCTGGAGCAAATTCGTGATTTTGCCAGTCATGTGGAATACCTGCTGAACCCCATTGGTAAACTGATTTATTAGCTATTGTTCCAGAGTGGAATATTCCTTGTGGAAATGAATAACTATAACCAAATGGGTCCGGTAATATGTTTGCTGCTGGAGAGTATGTTGAGCTGTTATAGTCATACAGTATAGGCAGTGGATAAGTATATCTCTTTAGAGACCAAAGTTTTAGTAAAGAGTTTTGGTTATCTGCTGTAACAGAAGATAATTCTTTTTCACAACCTGTCGGACCTTTTATTAGATCGGTGTAAATATATTTTTCTTTATCTTTAATTTGTTGTAACAAGCTATCTGCTTTAGCAATATCGTCCCCTGTTTTCATGTTAATAGAAAGACGAGCAAAAGCACTAATGTAAGGTTTTAAATCTTCTTCAAATTGAGCATTGTAATCTGTTGTAGCTAGGTTTGTAGATGGATCTATTAATGTTAAAGGTAATGTCTGGTTATCTCTAGCTAAAGTCAAAGCATCTATTTTATCTTTCAGGTCTGCCAATCTTTGGATATCGCTTTTCTTTACAGCAATATCCGCAATATTTTTATCATACATTGCTTGATAACCACTAGCTGTATTGAATTCTTTTTTGGCTTGGTCTGCAACTCCTGGTAGAGTTAGCTCGTTGTAGACATTAGAAATCATTGCTTTGTAACCACTAAAAGCATCATCAAAAGCTTGGATTATGTTTGAATAAGTTTCTGATGATGGGTCTTTGAATGCTGTAAATCCGAGATATATTGACATAAATTGAGACAGGTATTGATACGCATAATTTTTTGTTAATTCTAACAAAGCATCAAGGTCTTGACCATTACCACCTCCTCCACCTCCTCCTCCACCAAACATACCACTAAGACCATTTGTAATACCTATTGGATCCATTAACGTATGGGCTATATTTAGGGCTGTTTCTGCTCCAGAACCAACATTACCTACTCCTGTCAGGTGTTTGATTTGAGAATAATTCATACCATCAATATTAATAATACCTTCTTTTAAGATATCAAGCTGTGTTTGAGCTTCTTCTTGCCAGTTTGGATGTGGACCAGGGATACAATAATCGAGTTGATAAATAATCGGCAGTAAACCATAGTTCCATGTTTGATTACCAATTTTCTTTCGAGATTTTAATTCAGTATTTTGATCTATCAATTTCTGCATATAAATTCTTTGTTCATCGATCAAAGATTGAGTCAAATCAGTACGAATATTAAAATCAGGATTTGAATTAAGCCAATCAGTACCACCAATAGAAGTTGAAAAATCTTTTTCAACTTGACCTATTGAATTTAATCCATTATCTGAACCAAACATGTTTTGAGAACTATTTGGATCATCAGATAATCCAGCAAAACCTTCACTACTAGAAATCTTTGTTACAAGATAACTTAAAGTAGCATCGAGTAAAGCAGCTTCGGCATCGTTTAAGTCTTGGACTGAAAGTAAAGCATTACCTTGATAACCAGATACTTTTGTAGCTGATTCTGCAATAATTTTACCAGGAGTGACATTTTCCCATTGAGCACAGTGTCTAGCACCAGATTCTTTTCTTAAATATCTAGCATCTTCACCTCTAGTAATATCGTGATTAGTGACAAGCTCACCTGTCAATCTTCCATCTGAGTCTTGGACTGCTTCTGTGGCACAGCGTTCTTGGCTCAAGAAACCATTGGCTGTAGCCATATCGTCTCGCAGATTTTGTGCCGGTGATTTTATTGTTCCATCGAGTCTAATTTCCATTTCATTTGAAGCTGCAATATTAAAGCCAATTGGATTATTTGCTGTGTTTTGGGTCATTGCTGCCCATGCTCCCCATCCTCCATCACTAAAATTAACCTTAAAATCATCAGCAGTGTGACCCGGATTACCATCTGCGACGGCTTGATTAAGAGAATATTTAGCATTATCCGCAAAGTGTTTTACAAAATTTTGTTTTTGCATTTTCATAAAATCTTTTCCGAATGGAAAAAGAATTGGATTATCTATTTCTAGTCCAAATTCTAAAATTTCATTTTTTGCAATATCTTTAAAAAATCCCACAGGATCATGGACAAATTTCGGTGTTCCATCAAAGCCACCATTAATCCATTTGACCATGCTTTGAGTCATTTCATTTAGGAGAATTTTTGCGACAGCTCGTCCGATAGCATCGAGACAAGTTTTGTTTTTATTAAGTGAACTAGTTGAAGCTTCTGTCTCAGCAGCTGAATCAGCAGTATTTTTGGTATTTGTTTGAACCGTAAAATCAAAAACAGGAACAGAGTCTGTATTTTTTGTGGTATCTGTCGCTATACCATCTAATCCGCCTCCATTTGGATCAGCATCATGACCAGATGAACCGGTCTTTGGTTTTTTAAAAACTCTCTTTATGTTAGAAAATAAATCTTGCATTCCACCCTTTAAAACTTCTTTACATCCTGGAAGACGAGTGATAATTGGAGAAAGAGTTTTGATATAACCCTCCATTCCATTGCCACTCATTTGGGCATTTACTGTCTGAGGTAGACTTAAGTATGGCATCAATACAATACTTCCAATTATTATGGAGCAAATTATTTTTTTATAGATATTTTTGATGAAATTCATATTAATATTTATTGAAAACCAAAACCTTGAGCCTGATTACTGTTTTGATTTGTAGTATCTATTATAGCATTACTATCTGGTAATGTAGATTCTAGTTCTTTGGCTGAATTTATTAACTCATTACTATATTTTTGATATTGAGAAAGACCAGAAAGTCCGACTACTGGATCTCCTACTATTTTTGACATATTGTTTACACTGATACTGGTATTATTTGCACTATTTGCTATCTTTAAATGGTATTTAACTAATTTTTCTGGTACAGATAATTTCATAATATCAGCAGCAAAACCCTTGTAAGCATTAGCTATTTTCAGTAATTGTTCAGTTTTAGTAATTTTATCGTTATCTGTAGTAGAAGCCAATGTTCCACTAACAATGTCTAATTCATCACCAAGTCCTTCAGATTTATACTGCTCAAATAGGCCTTGAATAGCTAAATAGTATTTTTCTTGTTTGTTTAAATCTCCAGAATTATCTATTTTTATATCTTTTTCTAAGTACTGGTCTAGTATGTTTGGATTGGCTACTTTTTGACCTAGGGCTGAAGAAAAGCCATTGATTGTATTTTGATCCACTTCTCCTGATTTCATTGCCATAAAAGCTGTAAAGAAATCTCTGGAGAATTTCTCTGTTTCATTTAAATTTTCACCAGAAGAACCAGATTCTGCTATATTTAGGTCTTTTTTCTTGTTTTCAATGTATGTTTTATCTGCGACACCTTCAAAAGTCATTGTTTTGTTTTTGTCTGTACCCCAAAGAGCCTCTTCCCAGTCAGCCACACCGTCACCGTCAGTGTCTTTAGCAATTAATTCATTGATCGTTGAGTTTTGAACTTCTAGTTGTTTTTGTTTTGCTAGAAAGTTAGATCTTGTGGAAGATTTTAAAAAGAAAATAATTATTATTAAGACAAAAATACAAATGGCTGTAATTATTTGTATTTTTTTACTGGGCATATATTTATTTTTTAATAAATTTTTAAGCATAATTTAGAATTACCAACTACCCCAAACTTGTATTGTATTGAATTGATAGGTTATTGTGTCCCATGGTTCAACATCATTCGTACAACTAATGGTCGTCGTACCATTATAGCGTCCAAGGACCCACTGACCAAGACTCTCTTTTTTGTTTGTTTTTGATTTTGTTTCCCCAATGTAATATTTTGTGGGGCCTTTAAAAGATTTTATAACAATGGTTTTGTTTTCAGGTTTACATGTATAAGTAGAATCATCTTTTGTTTTTACTTGATTGTCTGGAGCTTCGGTGATCTTACCACCAAAGGGTTGACCTGAAGCAGCATAAGCTATTTTAAAAGATAATAAAACTATTAGTATTACTCCAATTTTTTTCCAATCTTTTTTCACTTTTTAATTATAACATAAAGTTATAATTTTTTAGCAATTTCCAACCAGTCTTTTAGATCTAATTCTTCCGCTCGAGCTTTTTCTGAAATATGTAAGTTCTCGAATATTTTAAGTATTACTCCCTCTCCTTTAAAAGGAGAGGGCTGGGGTGAGGTTCTTAAGTTGCTAATTAGTATCTTTCTTTTGTGTGCAAAACCATTTTTAACTAAAGTCCAAAATCTTTCTTCGAATGTAAGTTTCGCTAGGTCTTGCCTAGCGATTCCAACATTCTCCTCTTGATAAGAGGGGGTGTCCGTAGGACGAGGGGGTTTTGAAATAAAGTTATCTCTATTTATATCTGTAATTGCAATAATAGCAGAATCCACCTTAGGTGCTGGTGAAAAATATCTAGCGGGAACCTTCATTATTATTTTTGGATTTCCATAAGCTTTGACTGAGATAGATAAAATACTCTCGCTGCCATCTCGAGCGACAATTCTTTTTGCTACTTCATTTTGTACCATTAAGACCATTCTCTCTGGTTGATTTTCGGCTGTTAAAAATTTTTTCAAAATCGCTCCGGTGATATTGTATGGAATGTTAGCGATAATCTTGTATTTCCCCTCCCCCTTCGCCAAGGGGGAGGTCGGGAGGGGGTGCTCTAAAATATCTTCATTTATTAAAATGAATTTTTTATCTTCAATTTCTTTTGCAAATTTTTCTTTTAGAAATTCTAATAGGTCTTGATCTTTTTCTATAGCAATAACCTTACCTATCCCAGATTTATCTGTACTAATTTTGGCTAAAAGTTTTTCAGTCAGTGCTCCTTTACCGGGACCAATCTCTAAAATAGTATCAGTATCTTTTATTTCTCCGGCATTCACAATAGCGTTCAGCGCTGGTACTGATTTTAAAAAGTTTTGACCTAATGATTTTTTTGCTTTATGTATTTTCATAAATTTTACTCACCACTCCTAGCGATAGCAGAGAGTGGTGAGTGTTATATATAAATTGTTTTTACATTTGGATTCTCATCACTCCTTTCTATTATATCTCTAGGAATATCAGAAATGAATTGCGACGGTGAATTTATTTGCCTTGAACCAAAGATTGTTCGGAAGTTTGCAAATGATAAAAATAATTTTTCACGAGCACGAGTGATGGCTACATAGAAAAGTCTACGTTCTTCTTCACTATCTTCTGCTGATTTACTCTCACCGGCTCTTTGGTTTGGAAAAAGTCCTTCTTCTAATCCTGTGACAAAAACATATTTAAACTCTAGTCCTTTTGAAGCATGAACAGTCATCATCTTAATACCATTTATTTTTTCAGGTTTTTCATCTGTAATCATTATTGAATCTTGGTCGGAAGCGAGGGATGCATCCTCGATAAGTTTTTCGACACCAAGACCATTTTCCAAATTGTCGTATTTTAGTGCGAGTGTCGCTAGTTCTTTGATGTTTGCCAATCTTTCCATTTCTTCTTCACCGCCATTTTTTAATTCTTCTTCTATGCCTGTTTTTTTAATTACAAATTTTATAACTTCTGAAGCTGTATTGTGTGAAATATTTTCTTTTATTTCTTCCAATAATTCATAAAAGTTTTTTATTTTTATTTGCATTTTTATTGGTAGCTCTGTTGTATCCTTTGCAAATATTTTTGTGAGAGTTACCTTCCCTATTCCACGTGCAGGGAAGTTTATAATTCTTTTTATGTCAGATAAACTTTCTGGATTCAGTGCTGCTCGTAAATATGAAAGAGTGTCTTTAATTTCTTTTCTTTCAAAAAATTTTATTCCTAGAACTTGATATGGAATATTATAACGAAGCATTGCTTCTTCTAGTACGCGAGATTGAAAATTTGCACGGTAAAGAATTGCTACGTCAGAAAAATGTGGAGATAGTGATGAAATTTTTGTATCCGAGGGTCCCACTTTGTCCCCAGAATTGCGCCCAAAGAAGGGCGCAGGATCAAAAATTTTATTACTATCGGAACTATCTACAATCTCTAAAATTTTTGTTGCAATGAAATCCGCCTCCTCTGTTTCTTCTAGGGCTTCATGTAATGAAATTTTTTCACCAATTTCATTTGAGGTGAATAAATTTTTATCAGGACGATATTTATTTTTTTTGATAATAGTATTCGCAGCCTCCAAAATATTTTTTGTAGAACGATAATTTTCTTCCAGTAATACAATTTTTGCATCTGGATAATCTTTTTCAAAAGATAAGATGTTTTTTAAATTTGCTCCACGCCAAGAATAAATATTTTGGTCAGCATCTCCGACGACACAAATATTTTTATGCTTTTCAGAAAGTAACTTACTCATTATATATTGAGCTTCATTGGTGTCCTGGTACTCATCGATATGTATGTGACTCCAACGGTCTTGATACATTTTTCGTACTTCTAAATTTTCTTTCAATAAGGTTGTGGCCTTTAAAAGTAAGTCATCAAAGTCTAGGGCATTTTCTTTGGCTTTTTTTGTCTCATAGCTTTTCCAGACACGAGCGACGACTCGAGGTAAATAGTCAGTCGCACTTTCAAAATAGTCTTCCATCTTGGTAAACTTTCCTTTTTCTCGACTGATCATACCTTTTATTTTCTTTGGCTCATATTGTTTTGGGTCTAAATCGTTTTCTTTCAGAGATTCTTTGATTATCGAAAGTGAATCACTCTCGTCGAGAATAGTGAAATGTCTAGTGACACCGATTAACCTAGAATTTTCTTTGATGATATGAACTCCAAGTGAATGAAAAGTGCTCACAAAAGGCACGGTATTTTGTCCTTTTGCATTTTTTTCTATTTCATTTATGATACGTTCACGCATTTCTTTGGCAGATTTGTTTGTGAATGTTACCGCTAAGATTTTTTCTGGTGAAACACCTTGTTTTATTAGATTAACAATCCTATGAGTGATAGTCTTAGTCTTCCCTGCTCCAGCACCAGCGACGATTAACAACGGCCCACTAGTGTGCAGAGCCGCTTCTTTTTGAGCATCATTGAGTCCTTTCAAATGTTCCATCATTTTAATATAGCACAAAATAAAAAACATTCTGAATTTTACTTCAAAATGTTTTTTATAAATGGTTTTTATTTATTAACTAATCAAAGATTCCATTTCTCCAGAGAGCTCTCGGTGCAGACTTTCTGTCTCTTCAGTTAAAATTTCTTGAAAATTTACTACTTTGGAATTTAGAAAATCAAATAAAATTTCAGGGCTTTGGTTTGTATCTATAATGTCTTCATATTTTTGTAAATTTTCTTCTGAAAGCATTGGTAAGACACGAGTCAAAACTGCTTGCATGACTAATTTTGCCAATCTCTCGGCTGTCTCTGTCGCCTTCTCAGGAGACATTTTATCTAGTTCAAATAATTCGATTAAGGTTTGTTTTATTGTTGCCATTTTATTTTTATTTTATTAATTAATAATGTTGTGTTAATGTCACTTCTTCTAATCTATCTTCGGAGGCTAATTTTTCTAAAGCTCTTTCTATATATTGATCATTTGTTTCTGCTGAATTAATAAGCGTTCCGGGTCTAGGTTCTATTCCACTTTTTTCTAATAATTCATGTAAATGTTTTACAAAGTCTTGGTACTCAGGGTTTACACCATCAAGTTGTTCGTGTGCATAAACTTCTGCTGGTTGATCTTTTACAGCATTCCAATTGTTCGCATTGTCAAATAACTTATCAACATTTTCATTATGGACTAACTGTACATCTTTTAATTGATCTTCGGTGAGTCCAAAATGTGCAGTGTCTTCTGTTTGTGTTATTTCTTCTGATTGTGTTTCATTGTTTGTGTTGTCAGAATGTTCAGGATTAATAGGAGTTTCTTTTTCTGCTTCTTCGTCATAAGTCATATTTGGATTGTCTGTCGTGACTTCATTATTATTTTCTTGATTGTTTTCACCTACTGTTTCATTTTGAAAATTTTGTTCTTCTGGTGAATTGGCATTTTCTGTTTGATTTTCAGTTTCAGAGTTTTGATCTGAATCAAACATATTTCCTTTATATTGTTCTATCGCATTTTTATCTCCTTCTATCAATGTATGATCAATATTTTTTTGAATGTCGTGATATGACAAATTTCCATGCTCATCAAAGCTAATAGTAGAGCCTCGCATAATCATCATGCTTTCATTTCCAGTAGGATCATTAGGATGAAACATTCCGAGTTTCATTGCTTCTTCTGTAGAGCTGGTGTGCATAAAATCTTGCACACTTTGTGGTGCATGAGAAAAATCTCCATGATATTGTTTTGTCAGCCCTCCTTTCAAATCATCTAGTGTCGCTATCGCACCACGAGAACTGAATTCTACTTTGGTATTTATTCCATGTTCTCCTTGTGGATATTCTCTACCAGCAAAAGCAGGATCGACTTCTTTTGTATTAGGATTGAAATGTTGTAGCTCTTCATTTTTTATTTGTTGTGCGTGAGCTAGTTCGGCATTATGTTCGTCCATTTTATATCCTCCATATTCCAAAACAGCAATACCGGTACCTAGAGCTGCAACTCCACTCATCAATCTTCTACCAAATCTTTTTTGTTTTGCAGATTTTTCTATCGTTGCATATTCTTTTTCAATTCTTTTTATTTTGTCGTCCAAAGATTCATTACTATTTAGGTCGGGATTTTTTAACTTATTAATTTCTGTATCTAGTTTTGATTTTATAGATTCTTCACTAAAACCAAACCATTTGTTCATTGCAAACTGTGCTCCTTTTGATGCTAGATATCCTGCTCCACCTGCGACACTCATCATTGGTAAGGCCATTGATAAGAATGATTTTACTCCAGGTGGCATGATGGTCATTACAGAACTCATTCCGACAGTCATTAGCATTTTTCTACCGAGATATGAACCTGCTCCAGCAGAAAGTGCACTGGCAGTACCTACTCCGATCGCAGCCAGACTACTGACTGCCGCAGCTGAAGCTCCACCAATAATTGCGACAGCAATCAAACTCTTTCCTATTTTTTTAGCCCATTGTTTTGTCTTACTGTCTTCTGGATTAGTACCGATTTCTTCCCAATATTTTACTCCTTTTGAAATTCCATTTTTAATTTTTTCAGAAAGTGGAAGATTTTCTGTTTTATGGTTTCTGACAATTTCTACTTCAGAAAGAATAAAAAGATTAGCCTCAGGTGTTCCCTTTGGTAGCATTTCTATATATGCTTTTTTGGCATCATGATAAATTTTTTCTTGATTAGTTATTTTTGTTTGCTTTTCTGTACTCTTAGCATTAAACCAACCTTTGAATTTACTCCATGCACTTTCCGGTTCGTTTTTAATTTGGAATAAAGTCTCACGAGCAGTAGCCACAGCTTGTAGTCTTACGGCCATTTCCCTTTCTCTTTGAGCTATTTGTTCAGCCGTCGGTCCTTTAGGTTGTTCTTTTTTGTCATCCTTCTTTTTATCCTTGTCATCAATTTTTGCATTGATGTCTTTTTTTATGTCAGCAGTTATGTCTTTTTCAAATATTCCATCAACTCCTTTATTTTTTCTTAAGTATTCTCCTAGTTTAGCTAATTTCCATGAAGGCAATAAAGAGCTTTGATTTTTGTCTGCAGGAATTGATTCTTTTAGAATATCCAAGATTTCTTTAAAGAAAGGTCCATTTTTATCAACTAACGTATTTGGTCTATTTATAACTTCTTCTACAGAAATATTTTGTAATACTGCCATATTCTTAACAAGACCAAAAATTTCCCAACCGATATGTCTATCAGCTATTTCTTGTGCGACTCTTTGAGCATCTATATTTTTAGATTCAAACTGCAACGGATCACCAAGTTTGTAGTTTTTACTTGATTCATTTTTATGAGTAGTTAAATATTTCTGTTTTGCTATATCCCAATATATCCAAGTATCATTTAATCCATATATTGTAGGAGTATAATTAAGTGCTATCATTGCTTTTGTAAAGTTTTCTCTAATTAAGCCTTTTGCTTTTTCAAGAGATTCTTTACTTTCTTTTGTGTTTAAAATTTCTTTTAAAGTTTCACCATATTTTATATTTTCTGCTTTCATGCTTCCGTCCTTATTGTATGTTGCTTCGTGAATTCTTTTAAAATCAGCAGGGGTTTTTGCTGTCTCTATGTATGAAAGATATGTTTTGACTATTTCATCTAAGCTTCTTTTTTCTAGATTTTCTTTTGTTGTGTTATTTTCCTTCATTCCTAAAATCTCAAGAATTTTTTCTTGTGAAATATCTTTCATTTTTTTCTTCATTTCAGGGTCTTTTGGAGCAAACATCATTTGGTTACGAATTGGTTTTGGATAGCCAGGAATTATTGCATTCAATTTTTCCCAAATAGGCATTAAATCTACTTTTCCATCTGAGTTTATAAATATCGCTCCACTTTCTGGATTGTAAGAAACAAAAGCATCATTACCCAATGCACGAGCAGTGATATAAGCCAGGTGATTTGGAATAGTATTAGATTTACCATCTGTATCTTTTGTAAAAGCATGAAATACGGTCTTGCCGAGAACAGAGTCTGTATTATTTCCTTGATACTTTAGTGCTATGTTTGTGTTGTTTATTGCATAATTTAAATCTTTAATATTTCTTTCAACTAATTCTTTGACAGTAATTTTTTTACCTCGGTAATCTACTTCCATTTTTCCAATTTCTCCATTTTCTATTTCTTCGCGTGTAAAAGTATTTGCCCAGTCGCGAGGTTTTCCGTCTTTAAAATATTTCTCATTCTTGCCGAGAATTTCTAAAACAGTTTCAAATGGTAAAAACTTTGCAAGTGAATATAGACTTCGTGGGAAAGTATTTCGTAAATATTTTTCATCCACTAGTCTCTCACTCTTTGGATCTCTCGAATCTTTTTTATCATCAAGATATGCCAAATTATCAAACTTTGCTATAAAGCTGGCTGTTTTATTTAAATATTCTTTTGTCTTAGAGTCTCCGAGAGAAAACTTTCCGGCTGTCATTATATCTCGCACTATTTGTGTAGCTGAAGTGGTGTAGCCACCTTCTGTACCATGATGATCAGCATAAATTTTTGTCACTCCTCCTTCTGTCTCTACTCCAGGATTTTTACCTCCGACGTCTATATATAGTATTACTTCTTTATTACGGAGTGGATATTTTAAACCTTCTGATCCTTTAGAAATTTTTTCTAAAAATAATTTATCGTTTAAAATCTTTTTGTTTCCACTAGCCATATTATTGAGAAACAACATAGAACCTTCGAGGTCTAGGTCGAAGTCATTGGTTTCGTATTGTGAATCAAGCCATTCTTTTTCTTTTTGTTCTCTATATTCTTTTAATTCCTCTTGACCCATATCTTTTGCTTTTGGGTGGGGTTGTAATTTAAATTCGTCTCCATGAATGACTATTCTATCTATTCCTCTTTGCTTGATGACTTTTACTGCTTTGTTTATAAAATCACGATATTCTTTCTTTGCATCTTCTGGAGTTTTAATTTTATTTATTTTTGTCGCAGGGGTGGCTGGAGTGGTTGCAATAGTCGGAGCAGTAGCGACTTTGGGTGTCGCTGGAATCGCTGGAACTGTTGCTATTTTTGTAGCTGGAGATTTTGATTTATATTCTTCTTCGGTTAAAGTCAATTGAATTGATTCGTTTTTTACTAATTTTTTTAATTCATCACTAGAAATTCTAAAGACACTACCATTTTCTTTTTTAAAGACATATTTTTTATCTTTACTTGTTTCTGGAGTTTCATTTATAATATATTTTCCACCATTTGTCCTGTCGTTAGACCAAACACTTCGTCCTTTTGTCAGATTTTCCAATTCTTTTTCGATGACAATTTTATTTACTTGTTTCTTTTCTTTTTTGTTTTTCTTTTTTGAAATTATTTTTGATTCTGGTATTGAAAAATAAGTATTACCTTGTTTAAAAGTTTTTGGGCCTAATATTTTATCGTTTGGTCCTATTACTACCCCATCGATCATCAGACCTGGTAAAATTTCAGTTTCTTTTTCTTTAGAATTTTGTATTGTGTAATTTTTGGTTACAGATTTGTATTCTTTTTCTTTTTTAGCTTTACTCTGCTCCAAGTTCTTAGCTTGTTTGAGTTCTCTCTCTAAGGCGAGTAATTGTAGGTCCAAAACATCCATTTTTAGTTTTTTAGGATTTAAACGCAGATTTTTTATTTCTGTATTTATTTCTTCTATTGTGCGAACTTTTGGTGGTTGTTCTGACATATTATTTTTTAGGTTTTAAATCTTTTAATAAACCAGCTTCTCTTTTTTTCTCCCTCTCCTCTCTTTTTTTAGCCTCGACTTTTTTAAGTAGCATTTCTAATATTTCCTCTTTGTCCTCCTCTCATTCTTTTTTGATAATAATTTTTTTAGCAACTTCTACTTCGTCGATAAATTCTTTGTACTCTCTGATTGTTTTTAGTTTTTTTAAATATCTTTCCTTCATCTCGTCACTTAAACTTTCATCTTTCAGTTGTTCTTGGTAGTATTTTCTCCATTCTTCAATGTCTTCATCTGGTAATTGTTTTATTAATTCTTGTCTTGGGAATAATATACGAGATAATTTTTCTACTTTTTCTTCAGTAGAACTTACTTTACCAGCCTTTTTATTTTCTTCAAAAGCTTTCATTTGAGCTTTTGATTTTTCCGCACCTTCTTTTTTTGTTTGTTGATTTTTTTTGTTTTCTTCTACTTTTAACAGCAAAGCCTCTTTCTTTTGAATTGAAAGTGTTCTGGCTAAATTTTTTGGATAGTTTAATTTGCTAAATCTTGTTTCTATCTCATCTCTTTTTGTTTTCAGATTTTCCTGTTCCTCTATCTTAGATTTTAATTTTTTAGGCAGACTGTTGTCAACTTTTGCTAGTTTTTGACTGTTTTGTTTATTTTTGTTGGAATTTGAATTATTAGCACCCCATTTGTCTTTGAGTAATTCAAGTGGGTCTATTTGGACTTCGGTAGCGTCTACTGTATTAGATGTTGTAATTTTTTCTTTTGGCATTTTATATGAATATATTATAAAACTTATCACTAATAATACCTAATTTTTTGAGCTCTGATATCTTTATATTATATACCTTTTATCTTGATTTGTCAAGGATAGTTTTGCACAGCCCCATTGACTCTAGGCACCTAAAGAGCTATCCTTAATAAGTACAGATTAGATGCACGAAAGACATGACCGAATGCTAGAAAAGCCTTTATATCTTATGAATAATACTCAATTTAAAATTATTTCTCCTATTTTAGCCCTTTTCTTAGTGTTTGGGGTTGTTTTGGCGCCTATTGACGTAAAGGCTAGTTTCCTTTCAGATATAGTATTGGGGTCTCCAGTTTCTGCTGATAATTCTATTTTAAATGGTAATAATGCTCAAAACACAGCCTTAGAAGCAAATATCTCTGCTATCTCTGTCGTCGATTCAAAAGATAAAAACTCTATAAAAGCAGATACCGATGTAAACATTCTCTCAGATAATGCCCTTCTTCCTGCTACTAGTGCTATGGGAACAAGTTCTGATGAAGCTGATCTTTCTGCTGATCAAATCAGTGTCTATGTCGTTCGAAAAGGAGATACCGTGGCTGATATTGCTAAAATGTTTGATATTTCTGCTAATACTATCGTCTGGGCCAATGATCTTAAAAAAGGAGCAACACCGGTTGAAGGTGATGTTTGGCTTATTCCCCCAGTTTCTGGAGTTGTGCATGTGGTCACAAAAGGTCAAACCTTGAAAGGTATTGCAAAGCTTTATGGTGTAGAAGTAGAAGATATTACCTCTTTTAACGATATTGGAGAGAATGGTATTACTGTAGGTGATGAGCTTGTGATTCCTGGAGCTGAGGTTAAGGGTAGTATTTCTACTAGTAAAAAAGTAAAACAAGGAGGACGTTTGCCTTCAAATAAAAATAAATCTCAAATGAGGTCTAGTGAAGGATACTTCGTGAACCCTCTTCCTGGATGTGATACTACTCAAGGTAGACATGATGGTACTGCTGTGGACCTTAGTTGTCACGTGGCTGGTACACCTATACATGCAGCCGCAGCTGGAAGAGTAATCTTTGCTCGAAATGGTAAAAATGGTGGATTTGGAAACTTGGTCATTATTCAACATCCAAATGGAATGCAGACATATTATGCTCACCAATCAAAATTAAATGTCTCTATTGGGGATAATGTTTACCAAGGACAAGTCATCGGTTATGTCGGTAATACGGGCCACTCTTTCGGTAATCATTTACACTTTGAAGTACGTGGAGGTTGGAATCCAGGTTGGGATAGGTCTTGGGCAAAATAAAAAAAATCTTTACAGTTTTGTAAAGATTTTTTTTATTTAATTTTGTACTTTTGGTCTATACTGTATTGCTTCGAGGATGTGATGCTTCTCAATTTCAATAGAATTTTCCAAGTCCGCAATCGTGCGGGCTATTTTTATGACACGATGATAAGCACGAGCTGAAAGAGCTAATCGTTCAGAACTTTCTTCTAGTAAATTACGAACTTCGTCTGTTAGTTTAATAAGTAATGTTAAATCTTTTACATTCATTTCACTATTTGAATTTATTTTTCTGCCAGCTTTTTGAAATCTTTCTTTTTGAATTTTTCTAGCACTTTCTACTCTTTCACGAATAGTATTACTTTTTTCTCCATCACCTACTTCTCCAAGTTTTTTGTAATCAATATTGCTGACAGTGATCCATAAATCTATACGGTCCATTATCGGTCCTGAAAGTTTTCTCTTGTATCTATCCAAATCATTTTGTTTACAGATACAAGCTTTTTGTTTATTTCCTTGGTTTCCACATGGGCAAGGATTCATAGCCGCGACTAAAATAAAATTGGATGGAAAAACTGCTGTGCCTTTTGCACGAGAGATTGTGACGATATTGTCTTCGAGTGGTTGGCGTAAAGACTCCATCACTCTCTTATCAAATTCTGGAAATTCATCGAGAAATAAAACTCCACGATGTGCGAGAGTAACTTCACCTGGTTTTGGGAAAGTTCCTCCTCCAATAAGTGAGACATAAGATGAAGTGTGATGCGGGGCACGGAAGGGTGGATTTTTTACTAGCTCACCGCCGTTCGCACCGACAATAGAATGTATTCCGGTAATTTCTAAAACTTCGTCGATACTGAGATCAGGAAGCAATCCACTAAAGGCTCGCGCGAGCATTGTCTTTCCTGTGCCGGGTGGGCCAGACATAGCTATGTTGTGTCCACCCGCGGCAGCAATTTCCAATCCTCTCTTTGCACCCTCTTGTCCGCGAATATCTGAAAAGTCTGCATTAGTAATAACTTTTTCAAAAACTATTTCTGTTTTTGGTTGGAGAGGAATAGTATTTTTCTTCCCCTGCGAAGGGGAAGTGTCTTGATTATTATCAAGACGATGGGGTGTCTGGTCTATATGTTCAATAACTTGTTTTAAAGTATCAGCACCAAAAATTTTTATTCCTTCGACGAGTGCTGCCTCTAGCGCATTTTCTGATGGTAAATAAATTTCTTCAAATCCTTGCTTTTTTGCTTCTTGGACGAGTGGTAAAACTCCACGAATACTTTTTAAATCTCCATTTAGTGATAGCTCACCTAAGAAAATTTTGTTTTCTGATTTGAATTTTATTTCATTTGTCGCTAGTAAATATGCGACAGCAATACCGAGGTCAAAATATGGTCCTTCTTTTTTCAAATCAGCTGGTGCTAGTGACACTACAGTTTTTTGATTTTTACTTTTTGGAGATTCGTAACCAGAATTTTTAAGCGCGCTCCCTACTCGGTCGCGCGCTTCATCTACAGCTTTGTCAGGTAACCCGACAATTGTAAAAGCATTTAAACCTCGAGAGAGGTCTGTCTCTATTGTGACAATCGTGCCGGTGAGTAAATTAATTTGCGCAGAATAAACTTTTGCAAAACTCATATATAAATTATAGCAAGTCAGTTATTTTTATCAACAAATACACAGGGTTCCCCTGTGTATTTCTATTTGCTCATGATACAATAATTAAATGGAAAGACGACATAAATTAATTGAAGATCATTACTACCATGTCTACAATCGTGGTGTAGATAAAAGAATTATTTTTACTAATACCTATGATTACAATAGATTTGTTTTGTTGATGCATATTTTAAACACTAAACAGAATCTAAAAATCAGAGACTTATTAAAAGGAAATTCCTTTAATGAGCTTTTACAAGAAAAAAATAAAGATCCAATTGTAGCTATCGGAGCTTATTGTTTAATGCCAAATCATTTTCATTTACTTATTACCCCATTAACAAAAGATGGTATTTCTAAATTTATGTTAAAACTACAGACTGCCTATTCTATGTATTTTAATAATAAAAATAAAAGAAGTGGTGCTCTTTTTCAGGGAGTATTTAAGTCAGAATATGTAGATGACGATGTGTATATGAGATATTTATATTCTTATATACATTTAAATCCAGCTAAATTAAAAGATAAAAAATGGAAAGAAAGCGGTCCGAAAGACTTTAATTCTTTAAAAGATTTTGTTTTGAGTTATAAATATTCAAGTATAGGAGAACACCTTAAAAAAGACTTTTTAATTACAAGTCCTAAATTTTTTCCGGAATATAAAAAGGAATACAAAACAGAAGATAACTACTTTAAAGCCATGATTGATGATTGGTTAAATTATAAGAAAGAGTTATAAAAATACACAGGGGAACCCTGTGTATTTTTATAAAAAGTTAGTTTTTCGAAATTCCCCATATCAGGTCGAAATTAAACTTCATCATGTCTGCAAATTCTTTACTATGAACAATAAATCCATACAATTCTTTTTCAGTTGAGACAAAAGCTACATTGTTTGCATAGATCCAATACGACATAGAGAGCTCTACTCCTTTTGAAAGAAGTTTTACTTCTCTTAAATCTTCGTGACGAATTCCTAGAAATGGATATGTATCGCTTATGTCTTTATCAGACGCTTTGCGGGTAGATTTTACACTAATATTATTCTCAACTCTTTTTTTGTTATGCCACTCGAGAAACTCTGGAGTTAAAACATCAATCATTTTATCCATTGGCCAAAGTGTATATGTTTCGATGTTTTTGTACCAAAGAATATCTCTCATTGTTTGCTGACACCCTTCTTTTCCTGAAAACATTTCAATTTTTGGTTCGGTAATTTTTGGAGAGTTTAAAAGGTTTGGAATAAGTAAAGAAAAATCTGTTTTTGCCTTTTCCAATTTTTCTTTTGAATTATCAATAATTTGCAAAATAGTCTCTGGATGTTTCGCAGAAAAAATACTTTTTCCATTTTCGTCTTGAGACACGACAAATCCTTTTTCTTCGAGTATGTGAAGTGCATCATATACGCTCGGGCGAGGTAAAGAGAGCTTTTTGGCTAGAAAAGACGCAGTTTGTGGACCATTCGTCATTAACTCCAAAAGCACCCGTTGTGGGCTTCCAGATACACCTATCAGAGATAAGATTGTTTCTAATTCCATAAAACCATTCTAGCATATGGATTGTCGGTTGTCGACGACTTAATGACAATACTGTATTTATAGCATATAATATACCCAGAGTCAATTTTGGCTTGAACTTTAAAAATTAAATAAAAATGAATGCATTAGAAAATAAAATTGTTCTATTTACTGAAGTTGGAACAATAATAATGTCAATAGGAATATTGATTGTAATTTTTATGGCTTTACGGGAGCTATATTTTTTCTATAAATACAAACCAGGTACAGGAACAAAAGATATGTTCATAGTACGTTATATGACAGAAAAAGAAGTGCTCAAGAAAAAAAAACAAGAAAAAAGACAATATAGCTATATTAGAATTGTTTCTTTTGTAGAACATTCTTCGGGAACAGCTACGTGCAATATAGAATATTGGTATTAAATCAAAAGAGCGACCGAAGGTCGCTCTTTTTTCTTTTCTATTTTATCTTTTAATATTTCTTAATTCTCTAAATGTTTTTTACAAGTTGTGGCGGCGGGATTGGCTTTCATTCTAGCTAATTCTATTTCTTTTCCGCAAACAGTACATTTTCCAAATGAAACTTTGTTGATATTTTTAATTGAAAATAAAATATTTTTTAATCGATTTCCTAGATCTTTTATCATTGAACTACGACTTTCATATTCTTCGAAACGGTCGGCTTGATCATTGGAATCTGCTTCAGGAAAGTCTTGTGCTTCTGGTTGAGCTTCCCATTCACCTGTCTCGGGATTCATTTTTCCCATGTCACCCATTTGGCCTACTAAGACATCTCTTTCTTTTTCTAAATCTTCTTTAATTTTTTGTTTGTTTAATGGCATCCCAGTAGTAAAATTTTATTAATTAATAATCTTCTTATATACCCGTAATCAAAAATTTACTACGGGACAAGTACCTAAATAATAGCATTCTACTTTCCTACTTGTCCAGTAGACAATCTAAGCATTATTTCAATAGCCGTCTCATCATTTCCTATGATAACGACAGAGGTTTCAGTTACATAAACATATTCTAAAATTGTTTTTCCATTTTTATCTGTTAGTGTTCGAGCATTTTTATTGTTTACAATATTATCAGTGAAACTTGTAGTCAATAAGTCTTTTGTGTCAGGATTTATTTCAATACCAAAAAGGCTATGCAAATCGTTAAATATTTGATTTTCCCAGATTTTAAAACCAGGGAAAATATCAGTGAAAGAATTAACTTTTAATAAAATAAAAAATGATTTTGTTGTTCCACTGTATGCACCAATCAGAAAATTGTCATCCGTATAACTTGAAATTTCTGACGGTACATTCATTTGTAATAGACTAACAAATCTATTAAAACCAATAACTTTATTATTTTCTGTTAAATAGATAGCTTCTACTCCGTTGTTTTTTACATCAGTGTTTAGAACTTCATTTTTTATGGTTTGAATTATTTGGTCTTTGGAAAGTGTATCAATTGGTAAAAATTGAGTCTTGTCTGTAAAGATTATAGATTTGTTTTGTTGTGTTATTGGTACGCTAACTATTTTATTAGTATTTTTATATACTAAAAAAACCAGTGCCACAGTAGCAATCATTAAGACAGTAGAAATAATCATCAAAATCTTATTCTTCTTTGATTCAGGAGAAAAGTTTTCTTTTTGCTCACCAAATTGCTCATCACGCTCGATGAGTTTCTTTAGTTCTATTCCTTGAATACTTTCTGCAGCTTTTGCCATATCTTCGGCATATGTCTGCACCATTCCTTTTTTTGTGAGGATTGGTTCTTCTTTTATTTCAATTGGTTTTGGAGTATTTAATTCATTCCCTTCCATATCTGATAAGTATAGCAAAAATAAAAAATCCTCACACTAGGTGAGGATTTTTTATTTTATTATGCTTGAGGTGTTTGCGGTGGTAGTTTTGGTTGGAAGAAAGTAGGATTTGCTTCTTTGATAGATAGACTGATTTTCCCTCTTTGTGCATCGATACCGATAACTTTTACTGGTACGATCATTCCTTCTTTAATCAATTCAGCTACAGCGTTAACACGGAAAGGTGCGATTTCAGAAATGTGAACCATTCCATCTGTAAAATCATTTAGTCTGACGAATGCACCAAAGTCTGCAATCTTTACTACTTCCCCATTTATCATATCTCCGACAGCGTATTGATGTGTCATTTCTTCAACGATTTGTTTTGCTTTACCTGCAGAGCCGTCACGGCCTGTGAAGTATACTGTTCCATCGTCTTCGATAGTGACTTCGGCACCACTTCTCTCTTTAATATCTTTAATTATTTTTCCACCAGAACCGATGACTCCACCGATTTGATCTGGTCTGATTTTAATTATCAAAATTTCTGGAGCATTTGGAGAAATATGATCACGAGGCTTTGAGATTTCTTTTTCAATAGTATCGAGGATTGTGAGGCGAGCTTTTTTACTTTGCGCCATTGCTTCACTTAAAATCTTTATTGGCACACCATCAACTTTTACATCGAGTTGGATTGCTGTGATTCCTTCACGTGTTCCTGCGACTTTGAAATCCATATCACCGTGATGATCTTCTGGACCTTGGATGTCTGTCAAAATTTTATATGCATTATCATTTTCATACATTAGTCCCATCGCGATTCCTGCGACAGGGGCTTTGATTGGAACACCAGCATCCATCAGTGCGAGAGTCGATGCACAAATACTTGCTTGTGAAGTTGAACCGTTTGATGCAGTTGATTCAGAAACGATACGAATAGTGTAAGGAAAAATTTCTTTTTCTGGTAGAACCATGAGCAATGCTTTTTCAGCGAGTGCTCCGTGTCCGACTTCACGACGATTTGTGAAACCACTTCTTCCTGGTTCTCCTGCAGAGAATGGAGGAAAATTATAGTGATGCATAAATCTGCGTGAAGTTTGTAAATCCATTCCGTTTACTTCTTGTTTGTCATCTGGACCACCGAGTGTGAGTGCAGAGAGTACATGTGTTCCTCCACGATAAAAAATTCCTGAGCCATGTAGAATTTTTGAAAGACCTCCGGCTTGTGCATAGAGTTGTCTAACTTCATCCATCGCGCGACCATCAGCACGACGATTTTCTTTGATAGCTTTTTCGTGGAGCATATCGTTTTCTGTTTCGTCGAAAATATCATCTTCGAGTTGGAAATCTTTTCTATCACCCTGTTTTATTTCTTGGCGATATTTTTCTTTTACGAGTTCGTTCCAAATAGAATGCAATTCATCAATCTTTGCTTTTCCTGCTCCTGCGAAAATAGCAGCTTCCATTTTTGGTAAAATATTTTCTTTAAACAATGTGACAGATTCTTCACTGATTTTGTCGTGAATTATTTCTCTTTTTGTTTTTCCAATTTCTGCTTGGATCTTCTTTTGGAAATCTTCTAATTTTGTGATTTCTTTACTTGCTGTTTCTAATGCGATTGTTAGCTCTTCTTCTTTTGCTTGTCTTGCGGCAGCTTCGATCATATTTATTGTTCCCTCTCTTCCACAAACAGTAAGGTCAAATTTGTATGGATACTCTTC
Source organism: Candidatus Nomurabacteria bacterium (assembly GCA_943350065.1). Taxonomy (GTDB): domain Bacteria; phylum Patescibacteriota; class Minisyncoccia; order Phycocordibacterales; family UBA9973; genus UBA9973. The sequence goes on along the minus strand of CALQZZ010000001.1, from coordinate 9,382 downwards.
TTGTCTTTTTGTAGTTGAAGCATTCACTACTAAATTATCATCATCATACTTTCCAATTCTCACACAACCAATCGGTCCCTTCCATGGAATATTTGAAACGACGAGTGCGAGTGATGCAGCATTCACTGCGAGCATCGCTGGATCATTATCATCACAAGCAATAACAGTCACTATCACTTGCACTGCGTGGCGAAGATTTTGGTCGAAGAGTGGACGGATGGTTCTGTCGATCACACGAGATGCGAGGATCGCTTCGTTTGATGGTTTACCTTCACGGCGGACATATTGTGAACCGAGAATTTTTCCAGTTGCATAAAATTTTTCTGCGTAATCAACTGTGAGATTAAAAAATCCTAAACCTGCTTGCTTGTCTTTACTCATACAAGCTGTCGCTAATACTATAGTCTCGCCGTATTTCAACATCACTGAACCATGTGCTTGGTCAGCTAGATCTGAAAAAATAGCGGTCATAATTTTTCCACCGATTTCTACTTCATACTCTTTTTTTTGCATATTTTATTTACCCCTCCCTGACCCTCCCCAAATGTAGATTTAGAGAGGGAAAGAAAAAGTTTAGTTTATCTCCAAACTAGAGTATTGTTCCATCTGTGAAACGTGATAACAAGATGTTCCACATTCTTGATGTACACTACTGTGTGTCTGAAGACAAACTGATTAACTGTTAAATATACTGATTATACTAGCATTTTGGGGTTAAAAAGTAAAAATTTGGAAATAAAAAAACAATACAGCTGAGCTGTATTGTTAATGTTAATTATATTTATAAAACGATTTTTGCTGGTTTCCAAATATGTTCGGACCAACCTTTTTCTAAAAATGATTTACGTTTTGAATCATCTATTTCAATAATACAGTTGTATGTTGTAATACTATTTTCAAAATCTACTGAAACAGATGCTATTCCATAATCTGTTTCTAAAATTTTAAGAGCAATAATTTTATCGCCCGTTTTAGTAAAAACATCAACATTGGGCATAGCATCTTCAAAAGTTTTTTCGAAGGCATGTTTTTCTTCATCTAATTTTTTAAAATCTACTGCAATAACTCTTGTTCTCATTTTTTTCTCCGCTCTTAACGGGTTTATTTGTTAAACATTATTTCAAATTTCTGAATTTAGATTAACAATTTAAACACATTTTGTCAAACAAAAAATCCTGAGGCTAGTCAGGATTTTTTGTTTCTTTTTTATTTATTATTTCCTCCAATCAAATACTTTCTAGGATTTTCGGATAGGTCGAAAAATTCGTCGACAGCTTCGCGGAGTTTTCCAGAAGTTGATTTGCCGAATGAAGCGACTTCGACTTGCACACCGATAGTTTGTAAATATTCTACGAGTGGAATAAAATCTCCATCACCAGAGACGATGACGACAGCATCGAGTTTTGGTGCCATTTTGATCACATCCATAGCAAGGCCGACATCCCAGTCAGCTTTCTTCGCACCTCCAGCAAAGATTTGTAAATCTTTTGTTTTAGTTTCGATTCCGATTTTATTTAATGCTTCGAAAAATTTATTTTCGTCCCCTGCTTCAGTCGTGATGACGTATGCTACAGCACGCACGAGTTTGCGTCCTGCGACTACGTCCTTCAAAATATTTCCGAAGTTCACGCGAGCGTGATATAGGTTGCGTGCACTATGATAGACATTTTGTGTATCTATGAAAACTGCGACGCGTTGTTCTTTATGTTTTATTATACTCATATTATTTATTATACTACTTTTTTAATTTTATTCCCCTTCTCCTTTACAAGGAGAAGGTCGGGATGAGGTGCATTGAATTAAGAACCTCACCTCAATCCTCTCCTTATTAAGGAGGGGGGGGAATCCCTAAACAAAAATCCTCTTGAAAGAGGATTTTTGTTTTTTATGCTAATTCCATTTTCTTCATTATCTCATCGTAAGCAGCTTTGTCTTTTCTCATTAAGTATTTCAGATGTGTTCTGCGGTCTGCTACCATTTTGATAAGTCCACGGCGAGAGTGATTATCTTTCTTGTGCTTCTTTAAGTGTTTTGCTAGTTCGTCTATTTGTGTAGATAAAATAGCCACTTGCACTTGAGAAGAACCAGTGTCTTTCTCGTGCTTTTGGTGTTTCTTTATAACTGCTTGTTTTTTCTTTGTTGCTAACATGTTTTATATACTAGCATAAGCTCAGAACTTTTGCAAGATGGTATTCTCCTCCCCCTTTGCCAAGGGGGAGGTTGGGTGGGGGTGTAGAATTCAGCACCCCTCCTCATTCCTCCCCTTAGCGAAGGGGAGGAGGAACTCCATGTCGCACAATATTATGCTAAAATTAGTGCATGGCATCCGAGATAGAAAATTTAAAAAGGCAGTTTTTGGAATATTTGGAAATTGAAAAAGGTTCCAGTATTAAAACTGTCGAAAATTATGGGCACTACCTCACTCGTTTTTTTGAATATACAAAGATACAAAATGCGAAAGAAATTACTGACCAAGTTGTTCGTGAATTTCGTCTCTGGTTGAACAGACAATCTACAGGTAACAACAGAGCCACAGGAAAAACTTTGTCTAAAAAAACTCAGAATTATTATTTGATAGCACTTCGCGTGTTTTTAAAATTTTTAGCAAAGAGAGACATTACATCACTACATGCTGATAAGATAGAACTCGCCAAAGTCCAAGAGCGATCCCTCGACCTCATTTCTCCTGCTGAACTTTCTAGACTTTTAAATGCACCGAAAGATAATGATTTGAAATCTCTTCGCGATAAAGCAATTCTCGAATTACTTTTTTCTACAGGTCTTCGTGTGTCAGAACTTTGTTCCCTAACTAGTGATTTAGATTTGAGTCTCGATGAATATTCTATTCGTGGAAAAGGTGGTAAGGTTCGCGTCGTATTTATTTCCGAAGATGCACGAAATGCAGTGAAAGCGTATTTAGCAAAAAGAAAAGATATGAGTGAAGCTCTTTTTATCCAAGTCGGTAAAGAAGTGAATCAAAAAACGAAAAATAAAAATGGTGATGATGTGTTCGACACAAAAGCATTAACAAGAAGGTCAATAGAAAGAATTGTAAAACAATATGCGACGATGGCTGGGATTTCTAAAAAAGTGACTCCGCACGTAGTGAGGCACTGTTTCGCGACTGATTTACTTTCAAATGGTGCAGACATCCGCTCTGTACAAATGATGCTAGGACATTCCAATATCGCCACGACACAAATCTATACTCACGTGACAGACAAGCAACTTCTCGAAGTGCATAAGAAATTTCATAGTAAAAAATAAGATTACCCCTCCCCTAACCCCTCCCCATTTTTTTGCAGAAAATGGGGAGGGGTAAATGCTTAGCGTTGGGGTGGGGTAAATTTATGTTATTATGTTTAGATGAAAATTATTTCTTGGAATACAAATGGTTTACGAGCGACAGCTAAGCAAGGCTTTTTTACTCCCTTGTTTAAAAAATATAAGCCTGATATTTTGTGTTTACAGGAAACAAAAGTCGAGCCAGACCAGCTCCCTAATGATGTGCGAAATATAAAAGGTTACGAAAGTTATTTTTCTTATTCAAAATTAAGAAAGGGTTATAGTGGTGTCGGCGTGTATATAAAGAGTGAATTAAAACCGAAAGAAATTTTTTACGGTATGGGCATAAAAAAGTTTGATGATGAAGGTAGAATAGTGGGTGCGAAGTTTAAAGATTACACTATTATATGTGGCTACTATCCGAACGGTGGCTCGGGTCCGCATCGTCTCGAATACAAACTCGAATTTTACGATGCTTTTTTGAAATTTATTTTAAAGCTTCGCAAGAATGGTGAGAACGTTATTTTCTGTGGAGACATCAATACTGCGCATGAAGCCGTCGACCTCGCTCGCCCAAAAGCTAACGAAGAAAATACTGGCTTCCTGCCTATCGAACGTGCGTGGATTACTAAAGTTATAAAAAATAAATTTATAGATATCTATAGACATTTGAATCCAAATAAAAAAGACATGTATACATACTGGGATCAGAAGACTGCATCACGTACTCGCAACGTCGGCTGGCGTATAGATTATTTTTTTATTGATGAAAAATTAATTCCAAAAGTAAAATCTACTGGTATGATTAGCGACTATATGGGTTCTGACCACTGCCCTATTTTCTTGGATTTAAAGTAAAAATTAAAATCCCGAGTCACATAGTGCTCGGGTTTAGTGGTTAATACTCTTCTTCTTTTTTGTCTTCGGGCATAAATTCACCAGTGATTTTGCCTTTAGAGTGATTGTTTGATCCATAGTGATTACGACCTACTTCTATACGATAAAGTATTTTGTCGGTGTCCATATTAATTGCAAATCGTAGGGCATCCTTAAAGAATTTTTGATATCCTGCATCAGTTCGTATTAATTCAGTTCCTAAATGTTTTTTTAAAACTTCCCGTACTCTTTTTTCTAATGGAGTAGGTACGTCAGCAGATTCATCGACTGCTTTTTTTATTTCTTTATAAATATTTGTCCAAAGATTTTTAACTTCTTTGTTTGGAAATACCATTTCATTTTCTTTAGTTTCTTTTTTCATTTCTCTATTTATTTTTTTAAGTTAAGGAACAAATTTATTATCTCTATAAAATTTCAAGTATTACTTAAAATCTTAATAAAGAAGGAAATCTTCAGTTTGCTGATACCAGCATTCTTAGATTCCCTCTTGAGAAGACCACTGCGGATTACTTCCCTTGCGATGATTTTTATACGAGTTTTCTCTCGCGCCAAAGTGTACACCCCTGACTCCTTTACCTGTGCGCCCAGGATTTTTAACTAACGTCCCCATTTTCAGGACGTTTTTACCTACGATTGTTAGGCGTTTTGGAAGAGTGATTATCATTTCTGTCTCCCAAGCCATTTAAATTCCTATGATCTTAATCATAAGTCTTAAGCAATGGTCTGCTTTGTGCACTTTCTCAATGTAGCACCGGCTCCGCGTATGAAGTCTTTGTTCGCACATCGACTGATACAGTGTCGTTCCTTTTGTAGTCTTTGTTGGTGTTATTGAAACCCATAACTGTAGCTTCTATATCAGCAACACCGTCAAAACTAGTATCGACTGACACCGACACATCGACACTCCCTCTATTTTCAGAAATAACTACTCCGTTTTTAAAACGTAAATGTTGATTTCTTGAACAAGAAGTAAATACTAAAGCCATTACCGCAATACACATTATTTTTTTCATAATTATAGAATTTAAGGGTTAGAAAAATATTCCATTTGAAATACTTTTCAAACCCCTAAATGTAATTTTGTTTTAAAAAGAACAATTCTCTACAAAATCTCGAACAATGTTCAAGATTTTGATAAAGAAGTGAATCCTTCGTGTGCCATCATTGATGACCACTAAGGATTCACTCTCTGTACTTGTTCACACGGCAAGCGCCCCTGCGTAGTAATTCTACAAATGAAGGAGCTCTCCCCATTCATACAAGTTCCTTAATCCTCCGGTCTCGGGTAACATACAGTTGATCAAACTTCTGAAGTTGTCACAAAAGGTTAGCCAATAAAGGTTAAGTAGTACAAAAACTTGAATCTTTTTGTTCATATGGATGGCCTCACTCGGCCGTCAACATAGAACGAGGTGATCATACCTCATTTAGGATTAACAGATTAGTGGTAGCAATGCCTTGCTGGTCGACCAATCATGTTATCCCTTACCGGTAAATATTTTATAAAGAACACTACCTTATACCGTTTCCCATCGGTGTACTAATAATCGTTCTTCTTTCGAAGAAGCTTTGTGCTCTAGATTTTCTCTTTTTAGGAGTTCCATCTGAGCCAAAGCCACTCTTTGCGAGTAAAGCATTAGCTATTTCTTCCAATGTTAACGTTTTTTTAGCTTTCATATTCTTTGTGGTTTTAGAGGTTAGAAGAATAGTCTGTTTGAAACCACTCTTCAAGCCCCTAAAAACATAATTTTTAGGAAAACTTGCAAAATATAAACATTTTCGGGCTAGCTCCACTGTATTTAAATTAGTGAGTGCGCGATGTCGTCTATATCTTTGTAAAACTTCTTTATCAAGGCTCTGAGGATAGTCTATCAGATTCGAATCTATTTGTCAAGTCTTTTTAACATTTCTTTTTTATAATTATATTATAACCTTATAAAATAATCATATTTTAAATATAGATTTGTTTTTTACACTTAACATTTTAACAAAAAAGTTGACGTCATTTCATATTAAATATTTAATACATGTCAGTGACGCTTGACAAATCTTTTCTATTTGCTATACTTAGGGTTCAGTATAGTGTTAATTAAAAAAACAATAAAAACGATGAATGACTGTTAATCATCGAAGTTGCAACCGCGAAAAACGGTAAGTTAAGAAAGGAAGACAAGTTGCTTTTAAAAAGAAAAATGTCTTATCGATTGTAAATGCTTTGGGTAAGACCAAGCAAAAGCAAAATCTAGTTTCTTGTGTCTAACCTTAAAACTTTGTAACTATGGGCGATCGCTAACTAAACAGATAGGGGCAGGAATCAGATTCCATCCCCTATCTCCTTTTAGGACTCTTTCGTATAAAAGTTATTGGTTTAAGTACTTAAACGCAAAAATGGAAATTTTTTCCAAACTCAACAAAAATTGATTACTTTGTATATTACATTGAAATCAAAGCCGTGTTGCAATCTCAAAAAAAAGAAAAGGTCTGAACGCAATGTTTCAGGCCTTTTATTATTTAAATCTTATTCACGTAAACCTTTCATTGCCAGTTTAATAAGGGTGCGTAATGTTTCAGCTAAATCATTATTTTTTATGTATATAGCAGAGAGCTTTTTACCAAGTGTGTGTATTCGAACACGATCATCTTTTACCGCTAAATCACATAATATTGGATAGTCTTTTGAATTAGTTAAATGTATACGATCTGAATTTTCATCTTTTAGTAATTCTCCATTTGAAGATGTGTAAATAGAATGAGTAGTTATTTTTTTAGACAAACGATCGCTTTTTGCAGTTTTCATTTCAGTCTCTGTAAAAGTTTCATCAAGTAAATCTTTTGGATAGACTAAATACATTTCTCCATTTTCCTTAGCGTCGTGCAAGTATTCTTTTATAGATTCCAAAATTCCTTCTCTTCCTTCGTAGTATTTGATAATTGGTCTTTCACCTGTATCACGAGAAATACTTTTTAGTCTAGGAATAACTTCTTTTAATAAATTGTGTTGTTCATTTAATTTAATACGTTCAGCTTCGATGTATGTCTCAAGTCGCTCTGGCTGTTCTGCTTGATATTCTACTTTCGTACCATTTTTCATTTCGTTGACGAGTCCTTTTTTTATAAGCACATCTAGTACTGGATACACTGTCGTGCGTTTGATACCAGTCTTTGTTGCGAGTTCAGAAACATTACTCGACTCTACAGCGAGTAATGCGAGATACACACTAGCTTCTTTTTCTGACAAACCAATATCTTTGAGAAATTTTTCTATCATACTTTAAGTATACTAAAATTTTTGATAAATATAAACACAGAACACCCGATTTGATTTTTATGATTATTGTGATATCTTTAAGACAGAAAGAAACTTAATAATTATATTATGCCAGAAATTAGCGTAGTTCGTTTAGTTAAACATACGACAGAAGTCAGCTTAATTGATTTAAAAGAAGCCTTACTTAAGGCTGTTGAAAAAATTTCAGAATTAAAATTGCATCGCAACGATATAATAGTCCATTTTCCATTGGAGGCTATGACAAGATTTACAGATGAAAAGGATGAAATTATTATACATGTCGACTGCCTGTTTGATAAAAAAGAAAGGACTGTAGACATAAAAAGAAGACTGCAGACGGATTTAGCACAGGTTTGTAAAAGTTTTTATAGTGATGCACGTGTACAATGCACATTAAGGACGGTGAATGAAGTTTCAGAAATAATCATTATTGATTCTGATGACTAAAACAAAAGAGCCAAAAGGCTCTTTTTTATTTGCAAAAATTACAAATATGTTGTAAATTCAGAAAAGAATAAACAGAACGATAGTTCGTTAAAACTTAATAAAATGAAGACTTTAAAATCATTTCGCCTAATTTCATCAATTTTTTCGTTTATATTGATGATAACATCAACATTTTCCTTATCAGTAAATCTAACTGAGTACTTTAATACTGGTCCTTTTTCTGAGGCAATATTTTGGTTTTTATTTTTAACAGTGATGGCATCTTGTACATCATTTTTAGTTGAATTGTTTTCTATACTTAAAGATAGTGATATGGTAACTAGTAATGTTTTTAGGTTTGTATCCGCATTAATTTTTCTAGCCTTAATCATCTGGTCATTTGTCGCATTGTATTTAAGTGGAAAAAGTTTCTATGATTTAAACAAATTTCAAATATTTGATTTTGTTGTTTTTATGATAGCTGCATTTACTAGAATAATTACAGAGTTTGTTTTGAGATTTAAACTAATAATAGTTCTTGAAAAGAAAAAAATCTCACGTGAAAGGATTATCGAATTTAATCAAAAACATTTTGACCCAAACAACCCATGGACTTAGTCTGTGGGTTTTTATTTTATTTTCTAATCCAATCCAGCATTCTTTCTTTGTCTATTTAATACTTGACAAGTTGTAATTATGTATGTTAGCCTATTAGTAGATATATAAACTACAGAGCTGAAAAGTTCTCCAAAACTTAATAAAAAAATGAAAAAATTAATTATTAAAAGATCAATTTATTTTCTTCTACTTTCTTGTTTAATCTTTATTTCTTTCAAGTTTGACTTGGCTAAAGAATATAACTTTATTTACTCCTCTGCTTTTATAATAGTCCTCCTTGCATTAGCGTATTCTTTTATTCGTTTTGTAAAAACTGAAGCTAAATTTCTTGAATTGTATAAAAAACAAGAAACTAGTAATCAATTTGATATTGAAGGAATAAACAGATTAAATTCAAAATTAGATACATTTGGTACTTTTGAAGGTTGGGTATTATTCTTGATCGGAGTATTTTTCTCTGGATTAACTGTTTACCACTTTTTTCCAATATATTTCCCTTTTGAAGGAGAAATTACAGGAATGCCAATTTTAGGTTTTTTAATTTGTGTTGTATATTTTATTTTTTTAATCTGGTTGGCTGTAAATTCAGGCCCTTACGAAAATTTAAACTATAAAATAAAAGAATTCACTTTGAGCAACGAAGAAGTAAAGAAATTATTAAAAAGTGGTTTTTTAGAACAAATTGAAGCATTAAAGGGATTTAATTTAGCTGTTTTTAGTTTTAATTATATTAAAATTCTAAATGGCGAAAATGATAATAATGAAAATTGGGATACAATCCCATCACCTGTTGCTATAGCAAATAATTTTAAAATTTACCTTAAAAAAATTGAGGTTGATTTTAAAAATTATCTTAATTATAAAGAT